>WTKB01000370.1 GCA_011524575.1 Aquimarina sp. | reverse complement strand
ACTTATTGCCGTTCTTTTAAGTGCACAAAGTACAGATATTCGCGTAAATTTAATTACCCCTCAATTGTTTAAAAAAGCAGATACCCCAGAAAAGATGGTGCAGTTAACGGTTTCTGAAATCAAGGAATTCATTAAATCTATCGGTCTTTCCGATTCGAAATCAAAAGCCATCCATCGATTATCAGAACTATTAATAGAAAAACATAATGGGGAAGTACCTTCAAATTTTACAGATTTAGAAGCTTTACCAGGTGTGGGGCATAAAACGGCAAGTGTCGTACTTTCTCAAGCTTTTGGAATTCCAGCTTTTGCCGTAGATACTCATATCCACCGATTAATGTATCGTTGGGGGTTTTCTAATGGGAAAAATGTGGTTCAAACCGAAAAAGATGCTAAACGTCTTTTTCCAAAAGAATTATGGAATGATCTTCATTTACAGATTATTTGGTATGGAAGGGAATATAGTCCGGCAAGGGGTTGGGATTTGACCAAAGATATTATTACTGCAAAAATCGGCAGGAAAACAGTAATCACCGCATACCATAAAAAACATAAAAAGTCAAAATAAATAATTACAACTAATAGGTATTATTATCTAGTTTTTAAAGTAGTTTGAAATATGTAAAGTACTTTTTTTAAGTATTTTAAGTAAATACTTAGATAATTGTATTTTTTTTTTGGAATAATTATCTAGATATTTTACATTTGTTTTAGTCTAATAAAAATATAACCAACTTTTAATTATATGAAAAAAATTGAAGCAATAATTAGAAAATCTAAATTTAGAGCTGTTAAAGAGGCTTTACATGCAAAGGGGATTAATTTTTTCTCTTATTGGGATGTTACAGGAATTGGTAATGAATCTACAGGACAGGTGTACCGTGGAGTAAGTTATAGTACCAGTGATATTCAAAGAAGGTATTTATCTATTGTAGTTAATGATGATTTTGAGCAAGTGACTATTGATGCTATTTTGTCTGCTGGAAAAACAGGAGATATAGGAGATGGGAAGATTTTTGTTTCAGATATTAACGATGCCTATCGAATTCGTACTTCAGAAAAAGGTGGAGAAACCTTAAATTAAAATAGTTATTTAATTTAAAATTGAATCATTTATAAAAAATAAATACATTACATAAACATGGATACAATTAATAAAGAGGCTTTAGAGGCTGCTATTAGTGCAATTAATGGTGATATGGGGGCATTATGGATCACCATTTCAGCTATTTTAGTGTTTTTTATGCAAGCAGGTTTTACGCTTGTAGAAGTTGGTTTTACTAGAGCAAAAAATGCAGGAAATATTATTCTTAAAAATGTTATGGATCTTTCTGTAGGATCGATAATGTTTTGGGCAGTGGGCTATGCTTTTATGTATGGAGATGACGTATTATTAGGTGGTTTTATGCGTTCTAGTTCTGCAGAGCAAGGTTATTTCTTTTTCCATGCAGATGATTGGTATAACTTATTTTTTCAAACGGTATTCTGTGCAACTGCAGCAACAATCGTTTCTGGAGCAGTGGCAGGGCGTACAAAATTTTCTACTTACCTTATTTTTTCGGCGATTTTAACAACAATTATCTATCCTATTTCTGGAAGTTGGTATTGGCCATTTGATGATGATGCATGGTTAAATCGTTTAGGTTTTGTTGATTTTGCAGGTTCTTCTGTAGTTCATGCTGTAGGTGGTGGTGCTGCTATTGTAGCTGCGAAGTTAATAGGTCCACGTATTGGGAAATATGTTGATGGTCAAGTAAAGGTTATTCCTGGTCATAATTTAATGTATGGAGCTATTGGTGTACTAATTCTTTGGTTAGGATGGTTCGGATTTAATGGAGGTTCACAATTAGCATGGGGAGGTAGCGATACGGTTGCCGCAGGTAGTGTACTTATCAACACCAATATTGCAGCAGCAATGGGGGCTATTGCAGCACTTATATTTACTTGGGCAAAGTATGGTAAAGCAGATATTTCTATGACACTTAATGGAGCACTTGCAGGTCTTGTAGGGATTACTGCTGGTTGTGGTGCTGTAAATGCTTTTGGAGCGTTATTTATTGGACTTATTTGTGGTGTAGTAGTGGTGTTTTCTATCGAATTTATTGATAAAGTACTTAAGATAGATGATCCTGTAGGAGCAATATCTGTTCACGGAGTTTGTGGCTTACTAGGAACTATATTAGTAGGAGTTTTTGCTTTAGAAGGGGTAAATGATGTATATCCTAAAGGAGGTTTGATAGCTTCTGGAGAATTTGGTCTATTAGGAGTACAAGTACTTGGTTCATTTTCTTATATTATCTGGGCTATGATAACTTCTTATCTTGTTTTAGTACTATTACGTGCCTTTATTGGTTTACGTGTTTCTGAGAAAGAAGAAGTAGAAGGTTTAGATATTCATGAGCACGGTATGAATGTATATAACTAAACCCTATAGTTTTTGTTTTTGATTTTAAACAAGCTCTAAAAAGAGGCTGTCTGAAAAGATAGCCTCTTTTTTTGTTTCTAATACCCTAATTTTTTTGAATTACAGTTTGTATTCCCTTTAAACAAGCTCTTAAACAAGTTCAAAAAAACTTAAATTATTAATTTGATTACTTATATTTAATTTTTAATAAAAATTCATTATTAAAATGACACTAGATCTTTTTTTAACAGCTTTTGGGGCATTACTTTTTGGTGCAGGTATAAGTTATGTTATCGTTTCTTATATATTTAAATTACGTCAGGAAAATAAATTTAATAGTTATGAACGTGAAATTGAGTTGCTTAAAACCCAACTGAGTAACAGCGAAGAAAAAGAAAACTCACTTCAAAAGCGTTTAGATAACGAGCTTAAATCTTTTAAGTTTAAAGAGCTAGCTGCCGAAAAGTATTTTAAAGAAGAATTATCTCAAATACAACATAAACTAGAATCTAAACTAGAAAATAAAGAGCAGGATTATTTTAATGAATTAGATAAATTTCGACTATTAAATCAAGAAGTTAATTTAGAACTCACAAGAAAGACTTCAGAGAATGAGAATTTAAAAAAGGTAATGAAGCAGCAACAACAAGAGAGTATTGCCCTTCAAAAAAGATTTAATATAGAGTTTCAAAATTTAGCCAATAAAATTTTAGAAGAAAAGTCTCAAAAATTTACTATTCAAAACAGCGAGAATATTAAAAATATCTTATTACCTCTGCAAGAAAAAATAAATTATTTCGAGAAAAAAGTAGAACAAACTCATAGAGAAAACAGCATCAATCACGCTACTTTAAAAGAGCAGATTATTGGGCTTAAAAATCTCAATGAGAAAATGAGTCAGGAAGCCATAAATCTCACACGTGCACTTAAAGGAGATAATAAAACCCAAGGGAATTGGGGGGAGTTAGTCTTAGAACGTGTACTTGAAAAATCAGGTCTAGAAAAGGATCGTGAATATAAAGTTCAGCAAAATTTTACGAGAGAAGACGGTAGTCGTGCGATGCCTGATGTCGTTATTTACCTCCCCGATGGAAAAAAGATTATTATAGATTCTAAAGTATCTTTAACGGCTTACGAGAGGTATGTTAATGAGCAAGATGATTTGGCTATCAGAAATAATCATTTAAAGGAACATTTATTCTCTCTTAAAAAACATATCTCGGAACTTTCCGCTAAAAATTACCAAGATTTGTATGATATTGATTCGTTAGACTTTGTACTTCTTTTTGTTCCTGTAGAAACCGCTTTTTCTGTGGCTGTAAATGAGGAAAGTAGTATTTACTCTCAAGCTTTTGAAAAGAATATAGTTATTGTTACCCCATCGACATTACTTGCCACATTACGAACCATAGACAGTATGTGGAATACGGAAAAACAACAACGTAATGCTCTTGAAATTGCGAAACAAGCAGGTTCTTTATACGATAAATTTGAAGGATTGATTAAAGACCTAACCCAAATAGGTAAAAAAATAGACGACACCAAAAAAGACTACACTTCAGCCATGAAAAAGCTTGTTACAGGTCGTGGTAATTTGGTGGTAAGTGTCGAAAAACTTAAGAAAATGGGGGCTAAAGCTAAAAAATCACTACCAGATAATTTACTGAAAAAAGCCGATACACAAGGTTAACAATTATAATTTACTATTGATGAAAGATAACACTACCACTAACCCACAACAAAAAGAAATTTTAAATCTTATTGATTTAGGTGTTTTTACATAAGAGCTTGTTTAAAGGCATCACTTCCTGTAATCCAAAATTTTAAGAACTAGGATTACTTTAAAAGGACTTACATATCTCGATATATAAGTCCTTTTAAAAATAAAGCAATAATGGTAAATTTTTGAATTACAAAAAGTGATACCTTTAAACATGCTCTAACTTAAATCCAACTAGTATTATTTTATTTTAGGGTTCTTACTTGGTTTACTTGTTGCTATAGTACCAGTATTACGGTTAGGATTAGTTGTAGCTTCAGGACGGCGTGTAGCTATAGCGGTAGAAAAACATCCAAGAAGACTTGTAGTGTTACCTCTAGTTTCAGCAACTATAACATCAATAGCTTCATTACAATTTTTTACTAATTTTTCGGATATTGCTAAAGAACCTGCATCTTGGTTTGTAATTTCGTCCTTTTTTTCAGCATTTTCTATAATTTCTCTATAATTTCCTTCTATAGCTAGTCGAAATCTTGTTGCAGAAGGGAGTTCAATATTATTTATCTTTGTTCTTGATTCTTCACTACATTCACTTATACGTAGTTTTTCTATTCCTAATAAGAGATTTTGAGCTCTAACTCTTCCAAGAGCTTCTACAAGTGCTTTGGTAGCTTTATAAGATTTATTTTCGATTAATCTAGAAGAGCTATTTGCTATTATTGAATCTAAGATTTCTAAGCATTCTTGTGGTTTTTCTATTAAAACTGCTAAATGTTCTTTTACTTTATTTTTTTTTGGTGTGTTTTTGTAAAACGATTTAATTTCATTTACAATTTCAATTTCATCTAAACTTTGTGAAGTAGGCATTGTTATTAGTTTTATAGTTAAGAGCTTGTTTAAACTCACTACTTCCTGTAATCCAAAATTTTAAGAACTTGGATTACTTTAAAAAGACTTACATATCTCGATATGCACATCATTTAAGAGTAAACCTAAACCCTAAACTTTTGAATTACAGTTTGTGTTCCCTTTAAACAAGCTCTAATAAGTGGTCAGTAAATATACGTCAATAATTTTTTTCGTAGCATATAAATGACTGTATTTTAGTTGTGTATTAGTTTTTTCTGTTGAATTACATATATTAACTTCTTTTTTTGCAGTTTTTTGCTTTACAGCCTTTAGAGCTTGTTTAAACTCACTACTTCCTGTAATTCAAAAGTTTAAACTTTTGAATTACAGGAAGTAGTGAGTTTAAACAAATTCTTAGAGAGAGGTGTTAAGAGAAGGTCTTTCTGGTTGCAGGTCAGCAGCAGCAGCTCCACTACCACTAACTTACTGCTTGGTTAGGTGAGACTGTAGGGGTACTGAAAGCACTTTCAAGTGTAACTTCCTGATGTGATTCTTGTGCTACTTCTGAAATCAAACGATTAGGGTTCTAGTTATTTTTTAAGTAAATAATTTATGATTGGCATAAAAATTGATATAGTTTGGCTGTTCCTACACCACTTTTTTAACTTTATGGAATATTAAAAAATAATCTATTGACCTATGAAATTTAAAAACTTATTGATAGCTACTTTTATGTTGGGTGGTATGTATATGAGTGGACAAACGTTCACACCTATTAATGCTACTATAAAATATGATAAAGTCTTACGTCCTTGTTTAGAGGTAAATTTAGATCCTGATACAAAAACTCTTAAAGCTGCTTGGGCAGATTATTTAAAAGAAAACCATGATTTTAAAATAGGGGGGATTGGGATATTATCTAATAAAGATTTATTAAGTATAGAAAAGGTCGTTATTAACAAAATATCTACTAAAGCTTTGAACTTCTATACACAAATTGTAGAAGGAGAGGGGGTAGGTTCGCAAATGAAAGTATTTGCTGCTTTTGGATACGATATGTATATAGATGCTAAAGAATACCCTAAAGAATATGCAGCACTTAAAGAAATTTTTGAAGGATTTATTAATACCTATATTCCTGCGTATTATACAGAAATTATAGAAGGTACACAGTCAGATATCAAAGATTTTACTAAAAAAGATGAAAATCTAAACAAGGGTATTCAAAAGGCTAAAGAATCAATTGTTGATATGCAAGAAAAAATTAAAGAGAAACAGCAGTTAATAATTACTAATGAGGCTGAAATAAAAAAGTTCTCACAGCAGCTAGAAGCAAGTAAAAAAGTATTAGAGGCTACCAAAAAGCGTTTAAGCAGTATGTAGGTTTTTGAGAATTTAAAGTTTGTATTTAGAGTATGTTTAAATTCACTACTCCCTGTAATCTAAAATTTTAAGAAATTGGGTCACTTTTAAAACGATTTATATGTTTCGATATACGCATCATTTAAAAGCAAACCAAATAATGGCAAAATTTTGAATTACAGTTCGTATTGAGTTTAAACAAGCTCTAAAATTAATAGTTTAAAAATAACTTTTAAGGAATACTTATAACTTTTTATGATTGCTCATAATCGGTACCCCATTCTGTACCTTCATCACCTTTTTGACCATCTAATTTAATCATAAAGTTTTTAGCTGGAAAGTAGGGTTTTATTTGAATATCTAGTAAAATACGGTCTTTTTGTTGTGGATCCTGATCGAATTTTTTAATAGAAAAATCCTCAATGAGTTTATCTGGCCCTGTAATTCCGTCTAGAAATTTCACGATTTGACTACTTAGTTGTTTTTTTGTTTTGACGTTGAAGTTTTCAAAAGCACGACGATTTAAGAAATCCATAAGTACCTTAGTTACATAGTCAAATACACGTACCACAGAATAGGTTTGTAAACCTAGATTATCTCCGTTGAATAAGGTTTTGGCTGAAAATGCCATTACTTTGCCATATTCATTTACCATGGGTACCAATCCCATTTTTTCAAGTTGAGAAATCTCACCTTTTTTTAAGTCAAAACGCACACCATCTACTTCGTTAATACCTCCAAACTTTTTACCAGCGGTTACTTGAGACATTAAAGTTTGGTATATTTTTCCTGCTAATGCACTAGAAGGAGGTACAAATAAATCTTCTTCTTCACCTACTTCATCGTATTTTCCACGTCCTACAAGCCAGTTACATGTCATGATTACATTTGATCTATAGTCATCACCACCTGTTAGATTTGCCAGTTCAAACATCTCCATTACATCATCAGGTTCATCAAGGTGTTCAAAGTCGGTAACGAGCATTACTTTATTTTTATATGCAATTTTAGCCCATTTTTCTACCACTTTATTAGATCCTAAATACCCAGGAATCACAAGAAGTCCGTAATTGTCTCTGAGGTCTAAACGGTCGTATCCTTGTACGAGTTCTTCTTCGATAGCATCGATAAAACGGGTGTTGTCTAAGTCTTTTAATTGATCCAACTCCGCATTGACAATATTGATATTTTTAACTTTGCTAGACTCGGTATTTTTATAAAATAATGCCATAGAACGGTAAGATTGTTCCATGTCTCGGGTTTGTTCTAGAGCACTTCCTAAGTTTTTTGTAAGGTATTCCTGTGCGATTTTTGATTGCTGTTCGGATAGGGAAGCCATTTCAGAAATATCCTCAGAAGAAGAAAGTACATCTGCCCAGATCTGCAATGTTTTTGCAAGCATTTCTCGTTCCGATTTTTTTGAACTCTCCGAAAGGAAAATACGCTTACGTGCTTTTCTTGAAGGGTTCATATTCTGCACATTTTCAATAGCAGATTCTAATAAATCAAAACCACCATATTTAGCGAGTTTTTCTTCTGTTTCTTTTAATTTTTGTACAGGGTTTTCAATAATTATTTCCTGTTGTTTTTGTAATGCCATGTTTACCTAATATTGGTTTTAATTTTTTATAAAATAGTGGAGTCCAAATACTATGTATATGGTGTTATTTCTCTTTGAGTTCTGTGAGTAAAGAATGGATTGATTCCAATAGAGCTTGTTTTGCTTCTGGGTTTTCAATAGCCATTTTGAGGACTTTATTAGAGTTTAGTTGTTTTACAACCTTTAGGTATTGATCCTTTTCGGCATTTAGATTTTTAAGGTATTCGCTTTGATTGATAATCCCTCCTTTAGTGAAATCTCCAACATTTTTAAAATGTAAAGTTTCTTTAGTTTCGATACCTTCTGAATTTTCATGAGTGAGTTCAACTTCTGGCTGGAAGTGACTAAAAACTTCTTCTATAGAAGACAGCCCTCCCACTACCACAGGTTTTACAGGCGGATCTTGGGTTAATTTTTGAACAAGTAATGTTTTATTTTGATCAATTTCTGATATAGCCTCTCCAGATCCAGATTTTACTTCTGATCCTCCTAAAGAATAGTTATTCATAGTAATTATTTTTTTAAATGATTAGTATTTAATAATTGTACCTAAATTTTTATAATTTTTTCTTTGAAATTACTGTAACTAATTAATATGGTTACAGGAAGTAGTGCGTTTAAACACGCTCTTAAGCAAGAATTGGTTTAAATATAATGATTTATACTGATTATATCAATGGGTCTTTAAAATTGCTGTAAAAGTACACATGATTATTTTTTATTTTGAAAATCCCAATTCAATATACCTGCTTTTGCATCGAGAAATACTTTGGTTCCTTTTGAAATTTCTTCCTTGATAATTTTTTTAGAAAGTACAGAACGTATTTCAGAACGAATAACCCCACGAATAGGACGTGCTCCGTATTTCGGAGTGAATCCTTGAAGTGCAAGTTGTTCTTTGGCCGCCATTGAGAGTTCTAATTCGATATCCTGTCTTTTTAAAGCAGCGTATAGATCTTTCATCTGAATATCAAATATTTTTACAATATGATCTTTGCTTATAGGAGCAAAAGGAACAATTTCTGTAAGTCTTCCCAAGAATTCAGGTCTAAAATAATTTCCCATAGTTTCCAGTAGGTCTGAAGTATTCGGTGTATTCCCACTATTAAAAGCTTGCACTACTTGTTCACTTCCAATATTAGAGGTAAACAGAATCACAGCGTTAGAAAAATCACCTATTTTTCCTAATCGATCGCTAAGTTTTCCTTCATCGAGTATTTGTAGGAAAATATCAAATACAGATGGATGGGCTTTTTCAATTTCATCGAAAAGAACAATGGAATAGGGTCTTTCTCTAATTTTATTTACCAGCACTCCTCCTTCTTCATAACCTACATAACCTGGAGGTGCACCATATAATAAAGCTGCAGAATGCTCTTCTTTAAACTCTGACATATCAAAACGAATGATAGCCTCTTCACTTTGAAATAAAAATTCGGCTAAAGATTTTGCAAGTTCGGTTTTTCCTGTACCTGTAGGTCCTGTAAAAAAGAAAGAACCAACAGGTAATCCTGGTTTACTTAGTCCAGAACGCGACTCTAAAATAGCTCCAGATAAACTTTTTATAGCGACATCTTGTCCAATAACTCTTTTTTTAAGGGTGTTCTCGATAGCTAGTAAGCGTTCTTTTTCATTAGTCTGTAATTTGCCAATTGGAATACCTGTTTTATTTGCAATAGTGGCTGTGATAAAACTTTTAGTAATATTTTTAGGAGTATTTTTATGTATTGTTGCAAACTCTTCTAAAATAGTTTGTAAAGTTGAGGTTACTTCCTCAATAGTTTTACAGCTACTTATAAGTGTTTCGTTTTCAAGTTCTGCAAATAGTAAATAGCTAAAACGTTCCTTAAGTTGAATTCCAAGCCATTGTAATTCTGTGAATACTTGTTTAGAATCTTCTATTGTTAAAATTTCTTCAATTTCTTGTTTTGTTTTTTCAATTTGGTTATTTGTCGTATCTAGCATATATCTAGTAGCTGATAATGTTCTGTCAATGAGATCAAAAGCTACATCAGGTAAAGACCGATCTTTAGTGAATCGTGTGGCTAATCGGATCGCTTCTTCGATACTTTGCGAGTCAATGTTTAAACCATGAAAACTTTCATAAGGAGCAATTGATTTAGAAATAATACGCAAGGTTTCTTTTTGAGACGGTTCTTCTATAGTTACTAGTTCAAATAAACGTGCTAATCCTTGGTTGGGTTCGATATGTTTTCTAAATCCATCTTGGGATGAGGTTGCTATAAAAGTAATTTCATGTTTTGAAAGTTCTGATTTTAAAATATTAATAAGTCCTGTGTTACCATTATCTTTATTAGTGAGTTCTTGTAAATTATCAATTAAAGCAATGGGCTTTTCGAAGCTTTTTAAACTATTTAGTATTTTTTTAAAACGGTCTTCTACTTCACTTTTATAGGTAGTTCCAGAGATTAATTTTATAAGGTCAATTTCAAAAATTTCGGCATTTTCTAATGGTTTAGGGATATTTCTGTCGATTATTTGTTGGGTAAAGCCATCAAAAAGTATGGTTTTACCTACTCCTGAATCCCCTAAAATTAGTACGCTAGATTTTGAATGTCTTCCTAAAATTTCAATGATTGTTTTTAAACTGCCATCTCTTCCAAATACTTTTTTAAGTTCATTGTTTTTCCCTTGAGCTTTTTTGTCAATACAGAACTTTGAGAGTATACTAGTATCTACAGTTAAATTTTGATCATTAATACCATTGTTTATTCCTGTTTTTTTAATTGAAGTGTTTTTATTATTAGTGTAATATTCTAAAATAGAAGCAGGTTGTAGCGGTAATGTTTTTAGTTGCTCATAACTAAAACCTACACCTGGTGTACATAAAGAAATAAGTACAGCTACTTCAGAAATATCTTGTCCACCAAGTTTTAACATTAGTGATTTTCCTTCTGTAAAAACAGCTTGTACTTCTTTATCAAAATTAATTTTATTAGGGACATTAGCTGTTTTTGGATAATTCTCCAGACGAACTTCACACCACTCATCAATGTAATAGGTATCAGTATCTGTAGCGAAAAATAAATCTGAAAGCCCTACATTTTTATGTAAGAGTGCTTTTAGTAAATGAGGAGCTCCATAACTAGCGTGATGGTTTTCTTTAGCAATAGATGTTGCAATATTTAAAGCTTCCTCTAGTTTTTTGGTATAAGAAACATTCATGGTAAGTCTTTTTTTAACAAATATATAAAGATGAATGGTATAATTTTATCCGTAAATAGTATTTATATTTATGGGTAACAGCATGTTTAAATCCAATGTGAACTGTAATTCAAAAGTTTACCCTTATTGGTTTACTTTTAAACAATACCTATTTCAAAGTAGTTAAGCCATTTTAAAGGTATTTAAGTTCCTAAATTCTGGATTACAGGAAGTGGTGAGTTTAAATCAGCTCTCAATTTTTTAAAAAAATATAATAACCAT
>WTKB01000191.1 GCA_011524575.1 Aquimarina sp. | reverse complement strand
TAAAGGGAATACAAATTGTAATTCAAAAGTTTTGTGCATAGCATAAATAAGATCAAAAAGAAGCAAGCTACGGCTACCATTCAATATTATTTAGACCAAGGGGCAGAGGTACTTATTATAAGTGCTTCCATTGAAAATTGGATAAAACCATGGGCGAAAGAAAATAATATTGAGATAGTTTTAGCAACTTCTATTGAAATAGATGATCAAGGGAAATTAACTGGAAGATTTAGTTCTGTCAATTGTAAAGGTCAGGAGAAATTACGCAGATTATTAGAAGTATACCCAAACATACGCCCAGAAGATTTAATCATTTATGGAGATAGTAAAGGCGATAAGCAACTTATTGATTTTGCTAAAACATCATTTTATAAAACTTTAGCGTATTAATTTTTTTTGTATTTTATAGTATTATTTTAAATAAGTATCTGTTGTTTTTTCAATATAAATTTTAAAACTCATGGCTGTAAAAAACTATATTTTCGTTACGTTTTTTATGTTGGTGTCTTTGGTGCAATCACAGACCACGTATAATATTACTGATCCTAGTCAAATTGAGACGATAGAAAATTTATCTGCTGGAGATACCGTTATTTTAAAAAATGGTACGTATTCTTCAGATGAAAGAATTCATTTTTCAGGAACAGGTACTATTGATGCTCCTATTACTTTTACTTCAGAAACCCCAGGTGGTGTTCAGTTTACTGGAGGTCTTCAAATGGATATTTCTGGGTCTTATTTAATTGTAGATGGTTTTTATTGGAATGGAGGATATGGAGCAAGTAATTTCATTCAGTTTAGAAATGGAAGTAATTATGCAACAAATTGTACCATTCAAAACTGTGCCATTAATGGATTAACTGCCGAATCAGCGGATGCTGCCGCTGCTGCCGCTGCTGGTGCTATTATCAAACATAGGTGGATTGTGTTATATGGTAATCATAACAGTGTTTTAAATTGTACTTTTATGAACAAAAATACTGCGGGGGCTTTAGTTTTAGCAGAATATGAATATAACGCTTCTCCAGATGAAGGAGCTGCCAATACACGCTGTGAAGAAGTGGGACATATTATCTCAAATAATTATTTTTATAATTATGAAAAAATGAATGCTTCTTTGTCTAATTCAGGCGATGCAGAAACCATTAGAATTGGTACAAGTGAATATCAAAATGTAAATTCTGCAGCTATTATAAGTGGGAATTATTTTGTGCAAGCCGATGGTGAAAATGAAATTATTACCAATAAAAGTAGTAATAATTCGTATTATAACAATACTTTCAGAAGGTGTAGAGGTTCTCTAGTGATGCGGCACGGAGCAAATGCTACTGTAGATGGAAATTATTTTTTAGGAGAAAACATAGAGGGTACAGGTGGTATTCGTATTGCAGATAGTAAACACACGATTACCAACAACTATATTCAAGATTGTAAGGCAATTACTCAGTTTTCTGCATGGAATAATGGGCTTACTTTTGTGGGTGGTAATACCTCTTCCGTACAAGATTGTAATGCTACAAGTGTATCAAATGATTATCAAGATGTTAAGGATATTACTTTTTCTAATAATACATTTGTAAATACAGATTCTCCTATTTATTTTAATGGAAGTAGAGATGGTGCAAAAAATGTTTTTGGAACGGTATCTAAAAATATTATTTATTTTGAATCAGGTCATGAAAATATAACAAATGTAATTAGTGGTGATTACAGCGATATTGGAACAGGGCTTACTTTTGTAGATAATATTTATGATGGAGCGTCAGGTTTAGGAGAAACAGTTCTTGGTTTTAATACTGAAACTATTTCAGTGACTTCTAATGGAGAGATATATACCCACAATAAATTAGGTTATGGAGCTTCACTTTCCAATGCCCCAATTACCGATGATAAAGTAGGGAATGGAGTAGGTGCCTGTTTTTTGGATTTTGAAGCTAATTATATCAGCGGTTCCAGTTGTGATAATGTTATTATTATCGAGCCAATAGATAAGTTAACCGTTAGTTCTATTTCAGCACTTACTTATGAGATGCAATCTGTGACAACTACTGTAAATTCAAATATTGATTGGTCTGTGAGCTCGGACAATAATTGGATAAACTTAGCTACTACATCGGGTTCTGGTAATGCTACTCTAACAATTTCAGTTACAGAAAATACCGATACTACTTCAAGATCTGGCTTGTTGACTTTTACACAACAAAATGGAGATTTAGTAAGTGTTTTAAATATTATTCAAGCACCACCAGAAATTACAGATAGATATTCCTTAATTAATATGGGAGCTACTAATGATAATACTCGTGTTTTTCAGTATTCTAAAGAAGAGGTAAATGATGTAAACAAATTTAATTATGCAACAAATACCCTGGATAAAGACCCAAGTACCGTATGGGCAGCAGATGATCTTGAAGGTGATGGAGAGTTTATTATATACGATTTGGGAAGTATTCATCACTTAGATTTAATTCGGTTTTCAACCACAAATAAATCTGATTCTTTCGTTTTTCAGGTATTTGTTTCTCAAGAAGGTACTTCTGATACCGATTTTGAAAAGGTATTACCTGTTTCGTCATCAGATTATATTTTCACAGAAACAGGAACCACAAATTTTAATGAGTATTTATTATCTACTGATGCAAGATATATCAAAGTAGTTGGATTTGGTAGGACTTCGAATTCAGGAGTTTCTTTTAGTAGTGTTTGGAGTGCTATTGGAGAAATAGAGTTTTATGGTGAACTTGTTAACATAACAGATGGACAAGAGGAAAATGAAACAACAACTGAAGAGACTATGACTGAGAGCGAGTCTGAGTCAGAATCAGAGGAAGAGACAACAACAGAAACAACCGAAGAGACCATGACTGAAAGCGAGTCTGAGTCAGAATCAGAGGAAGAGACAACAACAGAAACAACTGAAGAGACTATGACCGAGAGTGAGACCGAGTCTGAGTCAGAAATCTTTAATGAAGAAAATATAGATGATGTTGAGATTCCAACAAGTCAAGAAGGTCTTTTGGTATATCCGAATCCAATTACTGAAAATATTACGATTAGTAATGATTCAGTTATTTATGAAACTGCTTCCTTTTACTCTATTTCAGGGCTTATCGTTAAACAAGTTAATATAACCTCTAATAATCAAATCATCGATCTACTTGATTTGTCAAATGGTATTTATTTTTTAGAACTGTCAAATGATTCGATAGTAGAAGTCCAAAAAATACTTATTGCTAAGTAATACTCGTTAATCCATGAATTTTCTGTAAAATAATTGGTGTATTTTACAGTAATTATCATAGATAAGAGCTTGTTTAAAGGGATTACAGGAAGTAGTGCCTTTAAACAAGCTCTAAGCAGGTATTATAGTCCTGTCCAATCTATAGGGGTTTTATTTTGATCTTTTAAAAAGGTATTACAACTACTAAAATGTTTATTACCAAACCATTTTTTGTGTACTGCTGCAAAGGAAGGATGACCACTCATTAATATACAGTGTTTCGAATCATCAATAAGATGTTTTTTTTCTTTGGCGAAATTTCCCCATAATAGAAATACAAGTCCTTTTTTTTGTTGTGAAAGTTTTTCAATTACAGCATCGGTAAAAGTTTCCCAACCTTGTTTTTTATGAGAACCTGCTTTTTTCATTTCTACAGTAAGGCATGTATTTAAAAGTAATACTCCTTGTTTTGCCCAATACGATAAATCTCCATGTAATGGAATACCATTTTTAAAGCCAATATCGGTATTGAGCTCTTTGTAAATATTTCTTAGTGATGCTGGTATAGCCACTTCACGATTTACGGAAAAGCTAAGTCCGTTTGCTAGTCCTTTTTTGTGGTAAGGGTCTTGACCAAGAAGTATTACTTTTACATCTTCTAACGGACATAATTTAAAAGCTTCAAAGAGGAGTTCTTTTGGAGGAAAACAAGTATTTTGTTGGTAATTATCTTCAACAAACTGACTAAGTTTTTCAAAGTAAGTAGCTTTTAGTTCTTCATTAAGTAAAGATTTCCAAGAAGAAGGAAGTTGTGTGTTCATGGGTTAAAGTGCTTTTTTATCTCACAATAATAAGCAGTAAATTTGTAATTATAAATCAAAACACTCGTGTTTATTTTAAATTACAAATCCAAAGAATTATGTCAGAAAATAAAGAGCGCATCAAATGTTTGATTATAGGTTCGGGGCCAGCAGGTTATACTGCTGCAATTTATGCTTCTAGAGCAGATCTAAACCCTGTTGTTTATACAGGAATGGAACCTGGGGGTCAGCTTACCACTACTACAGAGGTAGATAATTTTCCAGGGTATCCTAATGGTATTGATGGTCCTACAATGATGATCGACTTACAAAAACAAGCCGAGCGTTTTGGTACAGAAGTACGTATAGGTAGGGTGACTGCCGTAGATTTTGCAAAAGAAAAAGGAGGTATTCATCAAATTACAGTAGATGACTCCAAGCAAATTGAAGCAGAAACCGTAATTATTTCTACGGGAGCAACAGCAAAATATCTTGGTTTAGAAAGTGAACAACGACTAAGAGGGGGTGGAGTTTCTGCTTGTGCGGTCTGTGATGGGTTTTTTTATAAAAACCAAGATGTAGCTGTAGTTGGTGCAGGAGATACTGCAGCAGAGGAGGCTACATATTTAGCAAATATTTGTAAAAGTGTAACGATGCTTGTACGTAAAGATTATATGCGTGCCTCAAAAGCCATGCAACATCGTGTAGAAAAAACCGAGAATTTAACGGTACTTTACAATTCGGAGGTAGAAGAGGTTCTTGGGGATCAAGTAGTAGAAGGTTTGAAGATTATTAATAATCAAACTAAAGAAACTCATGATATTTCGATCACAGGGCTTTTTATAGCTATTGGACACAAACCTAATACAGACATTTTCAAAGATCAGATTGAACTAGATGAAACAGGGTATATCTTAACAAAACCAGGTACTACCTTTACAAATATTCCAGGTGTATTTGCCTCTGGAGATGTTCAGGACAAAAATTACCGTCAAGCTATTACAGCAGCAGGTTCGGGTTGTATGGCAGCAATGGATGCCGAGCGTTATTTAGCAGAATTAGAAGGTTAATACTCAGTGTTATCATTGATAGATTATCCTATCAATAGTTTTAGAGCTTGTTTAAAGGGAATTACAGGAAGTAGTGCCTTTAAACAAGCTCTTAATTAGATTAGGGCTATACTATTAAAATAGTATAGCCCTAATTGGTATAATTATCGAGTTCTAAAAGTTCGTTGGGTATTTGTAACTACAACAGCATCTCGATGAGTTGTTCTCGGGGATGTTCTTGGGGTTACTTTAGGTGTTTTTTTAATTACTGTTTTTTGAGTCACTCGAGTAGTGCTTTTACCTGAATTTCTAGGGTTATTTCTTACCGTTTTAGTAGTTGTCCTTACCGTACTACCAACTTTACGATCACGAATTTCCGTATGGTTTTTCATACTTCTTAAATTTCTATTAGGTGCATTGGTTACCCTTGGAGCGATTCTGTAATTAGGTCTTGAGTTAAAGTCATGTCTTGACCCGCGTTGCTTGTTGTAGTAGCCATTACGATTTCTAGTTCTGTTTACGTAGTTTCTACGGTAGCTGTCATAGTTGCAACGTCTTGGTGTGAAATCTCTACGGTATGGTGTTTGTGCAACAATACGACAATTTGCTCTTGGAGCTCTGTATGCATTACATCTACGTTTTACTATTCGGTCTCGATTAAAACGATTAATAAATCCACGATGACTAATAAGAACTCCTGTTCTATTATAATCTAAGAATAGGTTTCCAACACGGCTAACCAGTCCAAAACGATTATTATAATCGAGGTAAATATTACCAATGCGTCTTACTCTTCCGTAATAATCGTAGTTTATAGGTGTGTTTTCAATTTGTATCACTGCTCCATAACGGTCATATTGTACATAGGTGTCATAGTCATGTCCTGTGTTAAAACTAAAATCGATATATCGGGTGTTTATATGAGCACCATAAATTGGATCGAGTACATTAAAATCAAATTGTCCATCATTAAATATAGCAAACTCAATACCTGCTTCTATAAAAGTTATGGGCGTATTTTGAACTGTTTTATGATGATGATGATTAAGTGTTACTGTTGTGGTTGAATTTGCCATAGTGAGTACACTAGTACAAAGTCCTATGACTAAGGAAAGCATCTTTTTCATAATTATTAGGTATTAGAAGGTTATTTGTAAATTTATATTTGATTGTTGTTGTTAATTATTTTTCAAAGAGTGTGCCAAAAAATAATTTATTCTGATTAATGTGTTTTATGTGTCTATAAATCAAGTGTATAGTGTTGTTTCGTATATTTCATGAGTTATAAAAAAAATAATACCAATTTATTTTAAAGTAATTTTAAAGACCAATTCATATCCATATCATTATTATGAATGTTATAATTTTATCTATGCTATTTTACATGGAGTAAGGTATAATTGGTATAACTTTGTAAATTCTTTTATTTTTATAATTAAAATAGTTCTATGAGTACGCACAAGTCTGGATTTGTTAATATTATAGGTAACCCTAATGTGGGGAAGTCAACCCTTATGAATGCTTTAGTTGGTGAAAAGTTATCTATAATAACGGCTAAGGCTCAAACTACAAGGCATCGTATTTTGGGAATTGTAAGCGGAGAAGAATTTCAAGTAGTTTTCTCGGATACACCAGGAATTATTAAACCTGCGTACGAGCTTCAGAATGCGATGATGGGTTTTGTGAAATCTGCTTTTGAAGATGCTGATGTCATGATTTATTTAGTAGAAATAGGGGAAAAAGGTCTTAAAGATGAAAATTTCTTTAAAAAAATAAATTCAAGTAAAATACCTGTTTTATTACTTCTTAATAAAATTGATACGAGTAATCAAGAAACTTTAGAAGAACAGGTGTCTTATTGGAAAAACCTTGTTCCTAATGCCGAAGTTTATGGGATTTCAGCATTAACAGGTTTTAATGTTCCCAATGTATTGGATCGTATTTTAGAGCTGTTACCAGAGGGTCCTGCTTTTTACCCAAAAGATCAGATTACGGATAAGCCAGAACGTTTTTTTGTAAATGAAAAACTTAGAGAGAAAATATTATTACATTACAAAAAGGAAATTCCTTATGCTGTAGAAGTTGTTACGGATTCTTTTATAGAATCAGACGATATTATTAAAATTAAATCTACTATTTTGGTAGAGCGTGCTTCTCAAAAAGGGATTATTATAGGTCATAAGGGAGCATCTATTAAAAGAGTAGGTATGGAAGCTCGTAAAGATTTAGAGAAGTTTTTTCAAAAAAAGATTTTTATAGAACTCTTTGTGAAAATCAATAAAAATTGGCGTAGTAAATCTACAGAACTAAGGCGTTTTGGGTATCAACCATAATTAAAAATATTTTTATGAGTACTATTTCAAATACTAGAGTTGCTATTGTTGCTGCTAAAAGAACACCTATTGGAAGTTTCTTAGGAAGTTTAAGTACTATTGCTGCTCCAAAATTAGCAGCTTCTGTAATTTCTTCATTACTAAAGGAAACAAATTTACCTTTAAGTAGTGTTGATGAAGTTTATATGGGTAATGTACTTCAAGCTGGTGTGGGTCAATCTCCAGCACGGCAAGCAGCTATGATTGCAGGGCTTCCAGAGGATACTATTGCTACAACAGTAAACAAAGTATGCGCCAGTGGCTTAAAAGCTGTAATGCTTGCTGCTCAAAGTATTCTTACAGGTCAAAGTGAAATAGTCGTAGCTGGTGGTATGGAGAATATGAGTTTAGTACCCCATTATAGTTACCAAAGAACTCCTACCAAGTTTGGTGATCAAAAATTAATTGATGGCCTGTTACACGATGGACTTACAGATGCGTATAGTGCTAAGAGTATGGGAGTGTTTGCTGATCAGTGTGCTGTAGATTATTCCATTTCTAGAGAACAACAAGATATTTTTGCTGTAAATTCGTACCAAAAAGCTCAAAAAGCTTGGGAAGAAGGGAAGTTTTCTAATGAAGTTGTACCTATTTCAGTTCCTTCTCGTAAAGGTGTCACTATTGTAGATACCGATGAAGAATATACACGAGTTAGTTTTGATAAAATTCCAAAACTTTCCCCAGCATTTGGTTCTGAGGGTACGGTAACTGCGGCAAATGCCTCTACTTTAAACGATGGGGCCAGTGCATTACTTTTAATGTCAGAAGAGAAATTAAAGGCTTTAGGAGTAACACCTTTGGCATATATAGAAGGTTTTTCCGATGCTGCTAAAGTTCCTGAACAGTTTACAACTGCTCCTGCAAAAGCACTCCCTTTAGCCCTTAAAAGAGCAGGGTATGCCTTAGATCAAATAGATCTTTTTGAAATAAACGAAGCATTTTCTGTAGTAGGCATTGCAAATCAAAAGGTATTAAATATTCCTAGTGAAAAATTGAATATTTATGGAGGTGCAGTTGCTTTAGGGCATCCATTGGGATGTTCTGGAGCTCGAATTTTAACCACACTTGTTCATGCTTTAATTAACGAGAATAAAACTTACGGAGCCGCTGCAGTTTGTAATGGAGGAGGGGGAGCTTCTGCATTAATTATAAAAAAGGCACAAGAATAATTATACCAATGTGCAATAGGTAGTATAAAACCACTTCTGATTCAGAAGTGGTTTTATTTTTAATAAACTCTTAGAATTCTAATAACGCTGTTCTGTAGGTTTTTAAATCCTGTACATTAATTCGATTGCTCGGATCTTTAAATAATGAGATCATGTATAACAGACTTTCTACGGGATCATGTGGGATTTCGTCTTCCTCTATTAGGGCATCAGTAGTGTCTTCTTGATTATCCGTTATATTTTCTTCGGAATTTTCTGAGGTTTCTTTAGAAGTGATTTCTACTCCTTCCTCTTCTTTTTCCTCATCTTCTATAGGTTCGTCTTTAGGAATTTCAATATGGAAAGTTTCATAAGCCCCAATGTGTTCGTAGGTAAGTCGTAATAATTTAACAAGAAGGGGGTTTTGCTCTTTTCGAGCAAATTCACGAAGTTCTTTAAGATCGTCAGTTAAGGTATTGATAATAATGCCATTTTGGTTTAAGTCTTGTAGGATTTTACCAATTAGCTTTTGAGCTTTTTTATCTTCCAAAATAATGGATTTTAATATTAGTTTAAAATTTTGAAACGTAAAGTTAATTGAAATCTAAGAATAATACCAAATTGAATAGATAATGTCGTGTTAAAAAATGAATTTATTTTTTAGTGCACTATTTTGGGAGACTACATTCCAAAATGTACCTTTGGAATATTTACAACAAATCCCCTTTATTTATGTCACAAGATATTGTTTGGAAAACGGCTATTGAATTTGAAGATATTACCTATAAAAAATCCAACGGTGTAGCTCGTATTGCTTTTAATCGTGTAGAGGTGCGTAATGCTTTTAGGCCCTTAACTACTAAAGAACTCTTAATAGCTTTTTCAGATGCACAAGAAGATACTTCTATTGGTGTGGTACTTCTTTCCTCCGAAGGGCCTTCCTCAAAAGATGGAGTATATAGCTTTTGTAGTGGTGGCGATCAAAAAACTCGTGGACATCAAGGTTATGTAGGTCAAGATGGTTACCATCGCCTAAATATCTTGGAAGTACAACGTCTTATTCGTTTTATGCCTAAAGCAGTTATTTGTGTTGTAAATGGTTGGGCAGTAGGAGGAGGACATAGTCTGCATGTCGTTTGTGATCTTACTCTTGCTAGTAAACAACATGCTATTTTTAAACAAACAGATGCTGATGTGACGAGTTTTGATGGCGGGTATGGATCTGCATACTTAGCCAAAATGGTCGGTCAAAAAAAAGCGAGAGAAATTTTCTTTTTAGGACGTAATTATTCTGCTCAAGAGGCCTATGAAATGGGAATGGTCAATGCAGTAATAGATCATGATGAGCTTGAAAACACGGCGTATCAATGGGCGCAAGAAATTTTAGCTAAATCACCAACTTCTATAAAAATGCTTAAGTATGCCATGAACCTCACTGATGATGGAATGGTAGGACAACAAGTTTTTGCTGGTGAAGCTACCCGATTGGCTTATATGACCGATGAAGCTAAAGAGGGTAGAGATGCTTTCTTAGAAAAACGACAACCTAATTTTGACAAAAAGTGGTTGCCATAATTAATTGTAACTAATTGTAAATAATTGTATATGAGTATAAAGACTACCCCTTTTTTTTCTATTGTAGTACCGCTTTATAACAAAGAAGCCTATATTTTAGACACGCTTAGTTATATAAGTACTCAAACTTGTCAGGATTTTGAATTGATTATCATAGACGATGTCTCAACGGATAAAGGATTAAAACTTTTAAACACACAATTACAAAATTTATCATTCCAATATAAAGTACAGGTTTTACAAAATGATCAAAATAGGGGGGTTTCTTTTTCTAGAAATAGAGGTATTGAAGTAGCTAAGGGACAGTATGTACTGTTTTTAGATGCAGACGATTTATGGGCAACAACGCATTTAGAAGTTTTACAAACAGCCATGCTCCAGTATCCAAATGAATCTTTTTTTGCAACAGCCTATACTTCTTTTATAGGTTCGGATACCGACTTAATTTTTACAGATCTCACACCTAAAATACAAATACCTATTGAAGTTCATACAAATCCTTTAGCTTCTTGGAGTAAAATGCAGCATTTGGTACATACAGGTAGTGTGGCAGTAAAAAGGGAAGTATTCTCTAAAATAGGTAACTTTAGAATTGTACTTAAAAACTTTCAAGATACCGATTTATGGATACGTCTAGCTTTACAATATCCTTTAGTTTATGTGTCGTTACAGACCATTGCTTATCGCACACAGCTTTCTGATAGTCTATCTGCTAGAAAGAAAGATGTATTAACCTATCGTGCATTTTTAGAGTTTTATAAAGAAGAGGAAGTACTAAATACGGATTTAAAATATTATCTCGATCAAAACCGTTTTGCTATGCTTTTGGAACTTAAAAGTTCTTGTGAAGATCAATTAAAAAAAGAAATCCTTCAAGGGTTGGATAAAAAACATTTAAATAGTATTCAAAAAGTATTGTTGAGGTGTCCTAGTTATTTGATTGATGGTCTAAAACACATCAAATTACATCTTTCTAATTGGGGTATTACGTTTAAAATTTATGGATGAGTTTATTAGATGAATTGGTAGTAAATTCTCAAAAAAGACGTTACAAGTGTATTTTGTTTGCGTTATATTAATAGGTATTAGTTACCTTTAGAGCATGTTTAAATGCAATACAAACTGTAATTCAAAAGTTTACTATTGTTGAATGTTATAAAGTAGTGCTCTTAGAGCTTGTTTAAAGGCACTACTTCCTGTAATTCAAAATTTTAAGAACTTGG
>WTKB01000328.1 GCA_011524575.1 Aquimarina sp. | reverse complement strand
TAAGCAAACTATATTTCACAGAACTATCGAAAGCATGGTTCATGCACAACCCTTGTTTCAGGAAAATATAAAACAGAATTTAAATGTATAACTCAATTTATTTTTTCATTTCCCAATACCTGTTTTCTATTTCCTTATGACTTTTTAAGATTTGACATGCCCATTCATAACGTTTTTGTAGTTTTTTTTCTTCGGACAGTTGCCACGGTAGTTTTTGGGAAGAGGAGTGTAGTTTGGTGGTAAGGTCATTTAATATAAGTGCTCCACATACAGATACATTTAAACTTTGTGTAAATCCACGCATAGGTATTGTTAAAAAAGCATCGGCATTTTTAAGTACCTCATCACTTAAGCCATCTTTTTCACTTCCTAAAAAAATAGCCGTAGGTCGGTCTATTGGAAATTCGGAAAGGGTGTAGTGGTTTTCTGTGCTTGGTGTAGTAGCTACAATTTGATATCCTTGATATTTAAGTGTTTCAATGCAGTTTTTACTAGAGTGGTAACGATGAATATCTACCCATTTTTGAGCCCCCATAGCAATTTCTCGATCAATTTTCTTTTGATTTTTTTCTTCAATAATATGAATATCTTGCACGCCAAAAACTTCACACGAACGCATTACAGCACTGGTGTTATGTAATTGATAAACATCTTCTATAGCAATAGTTAGGAATTGCGTTCGATTTTCAAGAATGGTTTTGTTTTTTTCTCTTCGAGATGCTGTGAGAAAACTCTCAAGATGAGCTACAAGTTCTTTATCCAAATTGGAATATTTTATAGTTTTCTACGACTGATTGGCCCTGAAAGTTTATCAATGTCATCTTTAAACTCATCAAGTCCTTGTTTTAAGTCTTTAGTAGGGTCAAGGTCTTCTAGGTTTGAAGTAACATCAGTAGCACTTTTAGAGATTTCTCTTTTGATATCATCGGTGACATCTCTTACTTGACGAATACTTTTGCCAAGTGTGCGTGCAATATTAGGGATTTTATCTGCACCAAATACCATTACAAGTATAAAGCCTATAAAAACCATTTCAGCACCACTTATGAATAAGGGAATAATAACCTGTGGTAAGAATATTATCATAATTACTATAGATTTAATTTTTATTTATTTAATAGTTTGAGAGCTTGTTTATACAAGGTATAATAGCCTTTTCTTTGGTAATTCCAACTATTAAATTTAAACAAGCTCTTATGATGATGGCTCGTTGTTCTTTTGTTTTAATAAATCACGACGTACCGTACATGCTGAACTATAATCAAAGTCAAATAATTTGTGGTTTTTGATCATTTCCGCAATACCTTCTGGTAAATCTCCTTCCCAGCCTGTTTCACAATTTCTGATTTTGGCAAGCACTTCTCTGGAAAAAATACGTGTAATCTCGGGGTTGTAATTGGTGATGTCTTTTAGTTTTCTATTGTGTTTAAAGAATTTATATAATTCTTTCATACGAGGGTGTACAATCAAGTTTTCGCTTGTAGTCATCTCGTTGGTTTCAGTGTTTTTTTGTGGGTATAGGTACACAATTAAATCTTTAAAGAATAACTTTCCAAAAGCCTCTAAGATTCCTCCACTTAGATGTCGGTAGTATTTTTCGTTAAAAATTTCGACAAGGTTATTTACCCCCATAGTAAGCGCCATGCGTTCTTTGGTGTAATTAGAAAAATACTCTACTAACTTATAATATTCTTTGAAATTAGAAATCATAACAGTCTGTCCCAAATGACACAACAGACGTGCTCTATCAAGAAAATCTGTTTCATCAATTTCTCCTTCCGCCATTAAGTTACAAAGTGTGATTTCAAAAATCACTTCTATCTTATCCTCTTTTACTTTGGATTGTTTTTTAAACATCTCCAATGAGGTGTTAAGCATTTCCATGTTCACCCTAGTTACAGGCCTAAAACTCCCTCTAAGTGCCAGAATATTTTTCTTATATAATATTTTTGCAGGGAGTAAGTTTTTACCCTCTGGTCCAAACATAATAGCCTGAGTCATGCCTTGTTTAATCAGTTGCAGGCTCATTAGGCGGTTATCTACTTCTTTAAAGTCGGGGCCAGAAAAATTAATAGTATCAATTTCTATTTTATCTTTATCGATATGATCGTAAAGATATTCTAATAGATTTTTTGGTTTTTTGAACTTATAATAAGCCCCATAAATCAAGTTTACACCAAGAACACCAAGGGTATTTTGCTGGTGTCGTGCATCATTTTCATGAAAGCGTACATGTAAAATAATATCATTGTATTCTGTCTGATCTACAGAAGTTTGAAAGCGAATACCTACCCATCCATGCCCTTTGTACTTTTTTGCAAAATCAATAGTAGCAACCGTATTGGCATAACTAAAAAATAGTTTATCAGGATTTTTTTCTCGTGAAATTCGATCCTCCATCAGCTTCATTTCAGAACTAAGCATGGCTTTTAAACGAGATTCGGTTACGTACCTACCATCATCTTCGATACCATAAATAGCATCACTAAAATCTTTATCATAGGCACTCATGGCCTTTGCAATAGTTCCTGAAGCACCACCAGCCTGAAAGAAGTTACGTACAGTCTCTTGTCCTGCACCTATTTCACTAAAAGTACCATAGATTTTATTGTTTAAATTAATGCGTAAACATTTATGTTTAATGGAAGGGATTTTTTTAAAAGGATTATCTTCTAAGGTAGCAACAGACATAACTTACAATTTTTACCAGTAAAAATAACAATCCATTCTGATTTTACAAGGAATCAGTTAAGAATATTTTAAATATATTGCATATGTTTATACTATAAACCCACAAATACCCTTTTTACATCTTGGAAGTTATTTTTTTAGGAACAGGTACTTCACAAGGAGTACCCATTATTGGGAGTACACATCCTGTATGTTTGAGTACAGATCCCAAAGACAAACGTTTACGTAGTTCCATTTTAATTAAATGGGATAAAGCCTCAGTGGTCATTGATTGTGGTCCTGATTTTCGTCAACAGATGCTTACTCATCACATAGATCGTTTAGATGCGGTACTTTTTACTCATGAACACACCGATCATATCATTGGTTTGGATGATATCCGTCCTTTTTTTTATCGCCAACAAAAAGACATTCCTTTGTATGCTGAACCTTGGGTTTTTAAAGCCCTTTACAAACGTTTTGAATACATTTTTGACCCCAATAATAATTATCCTGGTAAACCACAGTTTCAATGCCATGATTTAGTTGAAAATCAATCTATCGATTTGTGGGGTAAGGAGGTTTTACCTGTAAGAATTAATCATGGAACACTTCCTATCTTAGGATTTCGCATGGGTGATTTTGCTTATTTTACGGATGTTAAATCTGTTCCAGAAAATACTTATGAAAAACTTTCAGGAGTAAAAACATTAGTGGTTAATGCGCTTAGGAGAGAATTACATCCTTCACATTTTAGTTTAGATGAAGCTTTAGATTTTATTTCAAAGGTTGCACCACAAAAAAGCTATTTGACACATATTAGTCATTTACTGGGTTTTCATAAAGAAGTGGAAAATCAGTTGCCAGAAAATGTTTTTTTAGCTTATGATGGGTTGCGAATAAATGTTTA
>WTKB01000332.1 GCA_011524575.1 Aquimarina sp. | reverse complement strand
TATTAGGAGAGAAACTATTCGAAATAATGACGGATATTGATAATAAAATACCTTTGAACTTTTAAAAAACCATTTACTTAGAGCTTGTTTAAACAAGCTCTAAACAAAATGACAGCCTTAGGTATGCCTATTTCTAAAAAAAAACTCCTGATCTTTAAAAAAAAATAATCAAATTACATCTAATTTATTCATGCAACAAAGCCGTTGATAAGTACGCTCATAAGAGTAATCAGGAGGTATTATAATTATTTTAATCATTTTTTTTTCGACCTTAAGTTATTTTCTTAGAATTAGGTATTATACCTGCATGACTCCAACATTATAACGTTCTGTTATAGGGGCGTGATTAGCTGCTTCAATACCTATTTTTATCCATTTACGGGTTTCTAAAGGAGAAATAATGGCATCAGTCCAAAGTCTGGCCGCACTGTAGTAGGCAGAGGTTTGATTATCATAACGCGTTTTAATTTCTTCAAAAAGTGCGGTTTCTTGCTCTTTCGAAAGTTCTTTCCCTTTTGCCTTTAAGGAAGCTTTCTCAATTTGTAAAAGTACTTTTGCTGATTGGCTACCTCCCATTACGGCTAGTTGTGCACAGGGCCACGCAATCATAAATCTAGGATCGAATGCTCTACCACACATGGCGTAATTTCCTGCTCCATAGGAGTTACCTATCACTACGGTAAACTTAGGTACTACACTGGTACTCATGCAGCTTACCATTTTAGCTCCATCTTTGATAATGCCTCCATGTTCACTTTTGCTTCCCACCATAAAGCCTGTTACATCTTGCAGAAATACTAAAGGGATCTTTTTTTGGTTGCAATTAGCAATAAAACGAGCTGCTTTATCTGCCGATTCGGAATAAATAACCCCTCCAACTTGCATTTCACCTTGTGCATTTTTTGTGACTGTACGTTGGTTGGCAACAATACCTACTGCCCAGCCTTCTATTCGGGCATAACCTGTAAGTAGTGTTTTTCCGTAGTTTTCTTTGTATTGTTCAAATTTAGAATCATCAACAAGTCGCTCAATTATAGGGAGTACATCATAAGGTTTATTTCTGATCTCAGGTAAGAGCCCTAAAATTTCTTTAGGATCTAATTTTGGAGGTAAAGGAATACTATAGTTAAAACCTGCTTTTGGAGAACTTCCCAGTTTAGAAATAATATTTTGAATCAATAGTAGGGCGTGCCGATCATCTTCTGCTTTGTAATCAGTTACTCCCGAAATATCACAATGCGTATCCGCACCTCCTAAGGTCTCATTGTCTACAACTTCACCAATAGCGGCTTTTACTAAATAACTCCCTGCTAAAAATATATTTCCAGTACCTTTTACAATAATGGCCTCATCACTCATAATAGGTAAGTAAGCACCACCTGCCACGCAACTCCCCATAATTGCTGCAATTTGAGGAATACCTAAACTACTCATTTTAGCATTATTTCTAAAAATACGTCCAAAATGATCTTTATCTGGGAAAACCTCATCTTGCATCGGTAGATAGGCACCTGCACTATCCACCAAATAGATAATTGGAAGGCGATTTTCCATAGCTATTTCCTGTGCTCTTAGATTTTTTTTGGCAGTCAAAGGAAACCAAGCTCCAGCTTTTACTGTGGCATCATTGGCAACAACTACACAAAGTTGCCCTTTTATATATCCGAGTTTTACAACAACACCTCCTCTGGGACAGCCCCCATGTTCAGGGTACATTTCATAGCCTGCTAGTTGTCCAATCTCTAAGGTTTCACTATTAGGGTCTAACAGGAAATCAATGCGTTCATCTGCGGTGAGTTTTCCTTTTTTATGTTGTTTCTCAATTTTTTTAAGCCCACCACCCAAGGCGAGTTCTTGTTGCTTTTCAGCAAGAGTTTTTAAAAGATTTTGATGGTATTTTTGGTTATTCTCGAAGGCTGTACTCATGCTTATTTAGTGGTATTTCTATTCTCTTCAAAAATACAAAATAAGATGTTGCAGGCTAAAATCATTTTCGTCTTTGAAATTAATAGTAATTTCAAAGACGAAGGGTATTAAATTTCTATTTTAATGCCGTTATAATAGCGGATACATTATGTTTATACATTCCTATATAATCTCCTGTTGCTGTTCCAGAAACTCCAAGTGCATCCGAGAATAAAGCCTCGCCAAGAGTTACTTCCCAGCCTTTTGATTTCACCGCCTCTTTCAATGCGATAATTGTTTTTTTAGATACAGAAGTTTCTGCAAAAATGGCTTTTACTTTTCGATCTATAATAAGTTTTGAAAGTTTCTGTACATCTTTAACTCCTGCTTCCGTTACTGTAGATAAACCTTGCAGACCTACTACTTCAAAGTTATATGCTGCTCCAAAATAGTTAAAAGCATCGTGTGCAGTTACAAGGACTCTTTTTTCTTGGGGTAAACTATTGATGCTAGTACTAATTTCAGATTTAAGTGTTTGTAATTTTTGTTGGTAGGTAGTAGCTCTTTTTTGGTATTTTACTTGATTATTAGGGTCTAGTTTAGAAAGTTTATCCGCAACAAATTGTGTAATAGATGACCAGTAATCAATATTAAACCAAATGTGTGGGTCGTAATTTGAAGCAAAATTTTCAGATTCTAAAAGTTTTGACTTAGGAATCACACTACCAACGGCAAAGATATTATGGTGTTGATTTTCTAGTTTTTCAAAAATAGCTTCTAACTTCCCTTCTAGGTGAAGTCCGTTGTAAAAAAGTACATCTGCTCCTTTAATTTTTTGAATATCTCCTGCACTGGCTTTGTATAAATGCGGATCGACACCACTACCCATTAATCCTTTCAATTCGATGTCTTTACCTCCAATTTGTAGTAATAAATCGGTTAAAAATGTAGTGGTAGTAGTTACTTTTAGTTTACGAGTTTTTAGTGCTTCTTGTAATGTATTCGTATCTGATTTTGCAGCAGAAGATTTAGAATTAGTTTGGCATTGTAAAAAACAACAAGCACTAAACATTACTAAGATAAATTGAATTACTTTTTTCATAAGATAGTTATTTTATGGGGTATGAATTGAAGAAATAGTATGAAGTACTTTTAAAAAGTCTTGGGGATTCATCCAAGAATGGTATTGAAATAACACTTCTAAATCAGGGTTTAAAAATATAAAACTCGGATAACTAACCGTTTTGTTTTTACCTATTAAAACTTTTGCAATTTCATGCTCACCAGTGTGTTTTCCTGTTGGTTGATACCTGTAGGTATTATTATTAAAAATAATATCATTTTTAGATTCCGCATTAAAAGAAATAAAATTAAAATGCTTATTGAGTGCTTTAATTACTTCTGTGTTTTTTAAGGTTGTGTTTTTAAAGGCTTCACAAAAGTTACACCATGGAGTATGTAAAAAAACAAGGATCGGTTTTTTATTAGTCGTTAAAGTATTGTTTGTCTCTTGGTGTAATTGCTTAAAAGAATACGGAATAATTTCTATATCTTTTTTTTGAGAAAATAGTACAAAACTCCATATGATACTCATTAAATACCATAGGAAAGATTTTAAAATTAAAATTCTATATTTTTCATACGTGGAATATATTTTTTAAACAAGCACTTTAACTCTGCTCTTAGAAT
>WTKB01000061.1 GCA_011524575.1 Aquimarina sp. | reverse complement strand
TACCAAAAATATTGAAGTCACGAGCTAATGTATCGTGTAATTTCTTAAATTGTGGGATAGTTGTAAGTGCCTTCTCAACTATCGTTATATTTTTTTTGAACATAATATATGGTTTCTTATTAAGTTACAAAAAAGCTCTCGAACGATAGTGAGGGGTACTTCAACAAGCGATAAAACTCCATGCTTCCCTGCGGTTGCATGAAGCTTATCGCCGAACCGTTGTGCTTCATTATAAAAATAAGAAAGAATACAAATGGATAGATTTCCAGAAATTGAAACAAACAGATTATTATTAGGAAAGTTGACTTTCAAAGATATTCCGAAAATAGTTGAATATGCGGGGAATGAAAAAGTAGCCGAAACAACTTTGAATATTCCACATCCGTATGATGAAAAAGACGCTATTTTTTGGATAAATAGTGCCAACAAAGGATTAGAAACTAAAACACAATTTACTTTTGGAATACGGACTAAAGCTGACGATATATTTATTGGTGGAATAGGACTGAAATTACATACGAGACTTCAAAGGGCCGAATTAGGATATTGGATAGCTGAGCCTTTTTGGAATAAAGGTTATGCAAGTGAAGCAGTTGAAGGGGTATTAAAATTTGGATTTACAGAAATAAATCTAAATAAAATATTTGCCACACATCTTGTTGAGAATCCAGCATCGGGAAAAGTTATGAAAAAGAACGGAATGGTAAAAGAAGGTGATTTATTTAGAGGTTTGGTTCAATACAGGATGACTAAGAATGAATATGAAAATAAAAACTGAGTAGAAACAACGTGTATGTGGCGTAGCGAGCTTTTGCTCGCTACGCCACATACACAAACCCGTTGTGCTTCATTATAAAATGTCCTTTCCTGAAATAGGTTGACTAAAAATTAACTAATTAATTGCAGTTACTTATGTCACAAGGAAAAGATCTCTGGCGAAAAAGATTTCATCAAAAAGTAAATTTAGAGACAAAACTATTTGTAGTTGACCAAATTTTAAGTGGTCAAATATCTGAAAATAGAGCCTCCAAAAAATACGATGTTCCATGAATACGATTAGGTATTGGATTCGAATTTATAGTACCTTACATCAACAAAATTAGGGTATGAGTAAAGATGAGGAAATTAAACAGTTAAAGGAGCGTATAAGAGTTTGTTTAAATTGGTGTAGATAGGACTATTAAAGTCTTTTAGAGCGTTCTTTTACTTTTTTATTAGGTTGTTTATTCTCTAGAGGTTCTTTTCTCCCTGATTTAGAACGTAAAGAATTCTTGTTTGCAGTGGATGTAACTTCACCCAAACGTGAGATTAACTCTGTAATTTCAACTTTATAATGATTATTTAGATGTGTTTTTTCTTCATTTCTGGCACCAATACTTAATGCCTCTTCACCAATATCTTTTAGCTCTTCTCTAAGATTTGCTTTTGTTTCTTCTGGAATTACTCCAAATGCTTCTTCTAGATTATCGAGTGTTGCATCTACGAATTGATCAACATTGTATCCTGGCTTGTCACAATTATACAGGTGGGATAAATTTCGTTCATTATTTCCACAAAGGTATCTTTGCTGATATGTGAGATTAAAATCTTGAACATTTATTTCTGAGTTTTCGGATGTAATAGGCATATGAGTTGTTTAATTATGTTATTTAATTTATTACCGCTTAAGCTTTATTTTGTAGTTTAGTTAGCCATAGTTAGTTACCTCAAAAGTATCAATTTTATAATATTACTAACTGATAATTAGTGTGTTTTTTTTAGGTTTAAGTCGTTTAAAAGTAAAAATTGTCGCTATTGTGATTTTGCCATCAATTCTTCTTTTAAATTACTGTAAAACAGTTTTTAAGTAACGCTTTAGAGCCTGTTTAAACTAATTACAGGTAAACAAGCTCTAAAGAGATGGAATCTTTAAAAAATGAAGTTAATCGCCTTAAAGAAGGACACGAATCCCTTTCTTTTTCTTTTATGTCTAGATCGTCTCATAAATCAGGTGAAAACGCTTTCATTTTTAAATGACTCCTTGTGCTAGCATGGCATCAGCTACCTTAACAAAGCCAGCAATATTAGCTCCTTTTACATAATTAATATAACCGTCTTCTTCAGTTCCATAAGCTACACACGCATCATGAATTTCAGTCATAATTTCCTGTAATTTTTCATCTACTTCTTTACGTGTCCACTTAAAGCGTAATGAGTTTTGTGTCATTTCCAGTCCGGAGGTTGCCACACCACCAGCGTTAGACGCTTTACCTGGTGCGAATAATATCTTTGCCTTTTGGAATACATTTATAGCTTCAATTGTTGAGGGCATATTAGCTCCTTCACTTACGGCAATACATCCATTAGCTATTAATGTTTCTGCATCTAATTCTTTAAGCTCATTTTGAGTTGCACATGGTAGTGCGATATCACATACCACTTCCCAAGGTGTTTTTCCTTTATGAAAAGTTGCATTAGGGTATTTTTCTACGTATTCATGAATACGTCCTCGTTTTACATTTTTTAATTCTTTAACGAAATTTAGTTTTTCGGTATTGATTCCTTCTGAATCATATATGTATCCAGATGAATCAGAAAGTGTTAAAACTATAGCACCAAGTTCAATACTTTTTTCAGCAGCAAATTGAGCTACGTTTCCAGATCCCGAAATACATACTTTCTTGTTTTTAAAGCTATCAGAGCGTGTTTGTAGCATAGAATTAGCAAAGTATACGGTTCCATATCCGGTAGCTTCTGGACGGATTTCGGATCCTCCCCATGATAATCCTTTTCCTGTAAGCACCCCTGTAAATTCGTTTCTCAGCTTTTTATACATTCCAAAAAGGAAGCCTATTTCACGAGCTCCTACACCAATATCTCCTGCAGGTACATCTGTGTCTTGACCGATATGTCGAAATAGTTCTGACATAAATGCGTGACAAAAACGCATGATTTCTTCGTCAGATTTTCCTTTAGGATCGAAATCCGAGCCACCTTTACCACCTCCCATAGGTAGCGTAGTCAGTGCATTTTTGAATACTTGTTCAAAAGCTAAAAACTTCAAAACACTTTGGTTTACGGTAGGATGAAACCTTAACCCTCCTTTGTATGGGCCAATTGCAGAGTTCATTTGTACACGGTAACCTCTATTGATTTGAATTTCACCATCATCATTTATCCAACAAACACGAAAAGATACCAACCTTTCGGGTTCTACCATACGGAGTAATATGTTTTTTCCAAAATATATGTCATTTTCACAGATATAAGGAATAACAGTTTCAGCAACTTCTTGTACTGCTTGTAAGAATTCAGGTTCATGTTCGTTACGAACTTTTACAATATTCATGAATTTGATTACGCGTTGATCCATTTTTTGATGTGTTTAATATTTTATAGAAACTTAAAATAAAGTATATGAAATAATAGTTGTTGTTGTAAACAACCAACTAAATTAAGAGCTTGCTTAAACTCACTACTTCCTGTAATTCAAAATTTTAATAACTGGGATCACTTTAAAAAGATTTATATCTCTTGATATGTGCATCATTTAAAAGTAAACCAATAATGCTAAACTTTTGAATTACAGTTTGTACTTCCTTTAAACAAGTTATAAAGTATTTTAAATCATTTTTTTAATAATATTCTTAATTTTTGATAAAAATATCGATAATAATTTAATAATTAATATATAATACCCTTGTTTTTTGCGAATATGTCTTTTATACTATTTATTTAGAGCTTGTTTAAACTAAATGTAAACTGTAATTCAAAAGTTTAAGGTTTTGAATTATAGTTTACATTTAGTTTAAACAAGCTCTTAGACTATGTAAGGTTGGTTAAAACTCCTTTTAAAATTTAGTATTTTTGTTATTAATTTTAAATAAAAAGTGCTAATCAGATGGATTTTAGGCATTTTTAAATATTGATTTATATGAAAAGATTGATTGTATTTTTAACCATTGTAGGTTTTTTTCTTTTTGGAACTCAAATGCATGCACAACTTGCTCAGTGCTGTAAAGGCAAAAAGGTACGTGTACGTAAACAACGTAAAAATTCAAAGAATGCTTTAGTTGGTGTAAAAGGTAAAAAGGATAATAAAGAAAAAGAATCTAAGAAAGCTAGAAAAGCAGCTATAAAATCAAAACGTAAGGAACTAAAATCAGCAGAAAAAGAAGCAAAGCAATTAGAAAATGATACTGAAAATGGCGTTGAAACCGATGCACCTCAAAAATCTTCTGATAAAGTATTCCAAACAAAAGAGGTAAAGCAAATAAATACAAATACAGATTTAGAACCAAAAGAAAGTACAAAAAAGGAGTCAAGATCATCTAGAAAGGCTGCAAAAAAAGCAGAGAAAGCTGCAAAGAAAGCCGCAAAGAAAGCAGAGAAAACTGCAAAGAAAGCTAAAAAAGTAATCTCGGAGTCTGAAAAAGAAATAGACATCGAGGAAGTACCTTTAAATCCAGCAATAGATGAATAATGAAACTATAAGAAAGGTTGTTTTTGAGGATTTGGGAGTAAAAGATTATAAGGAAACTTGGGATTATCAAGAACAACTACTAAAAGAAACCGTAGATTTAAAGCTTTATAACTCTAAAAACCAAACCAACTACAAAACTACAAACCGATTACTTTTTGTAGAACATCCTGCTGTTTTTACCATTGGGAAAAATGGGAAGATGAATCATCTGTTAATTTCAGAAGAGGTTTTAAAACAAAGAAATATAGATTTTTATAAAATTAATAGAGGAGGAGATATTACTTTCCATGGCTTAGGACAAGTAGTAGGGTATCCTATTTTTGATTTAGATCATTTTTTTACAGATATTCATAAGTATTTACGTTGTTTAGAGGAAGTAGTCATATTGACTTTGAAAGATTTTGGAATAGAATCGAGTAGGAGTGATGGAGAGACAGGGGTTTGGATTGCTCCAAATACTCCTTTTGCTCGTAAAATTTGTGCTATGGGCGTAAAAGCATCTAGGTGGGTAACCATGCATGGTTTTGCACTAAATGTCAACACAGATTTGAATTATTTTAATCAAATTGTACCGTGTGGAATTACGGGTAAGTCCGTGACTTCTATGCAAAAAGAATTAGGAGCAACTATAGAAATCAATGAAGTTAAAAAAGTACTAAGAAAGCATTTTAGTGTCATTTTTAATTTCGAATGGGAGTAGGTATTTATTTTTTTTAATTTTTAATTTTTTTTTGTAGAAAACCTATTTTTACTTTCGTATCTTTGTACACGAGTACTTTTAATTTTTCAACATTTATAATTCACTTTATTGATTTTGATTGTTTTTCAAGTATTTAAATTATATATTATTCATTAAAATTATTACAATGCACACAGGTAAAGTGAAATTCTTCAACGAGACTAAAGGTTTTGGTTTCATTATTGAAGAAGGTACAGAAAGAGAATATTTTGTACACATCTCAGGTTTAATTGACGAAATTCGTGAGGGTGATGAAGTTGAGTTTGATCTTAAAGAAGGACGTAAAGGACTTAACGCTGTAAGTGTAAAGGTGATAGACTAATTACCTCACTTACCTCATCTTTCTAATATAGTAGTTAGAAAAATTAAAAACGCTCTAAACTTTATAAAGTTTAGAGCGTTTTATTTTTTGGTCTATTTTTATAAAAATAATCAGTACTATATATACCATTTAATAGCTTGTTTAAAATTCATGTAAACTATTGAATTATAGTTTGTATTCCCTTTAAACAAGATCTAAACATGATCTGAAAAATGTATAAACAAGTTCTTACATTATAAGCCCTAGCAAAAGTATTCATTGTTTTTTACCGATTTTTTTAGATTTGCCATTGCATAACGCATTCTCCCTAATGTTGTGTTAATATTAACGCCAGTAATGGCAGCTATTTCTTTAAAGCTTAAATCTTTATAGATACGTAGTTCTAATACTTCTTTTTGATTTTCTGGTAATTGATTTATTATTATTTTTAAGTTTGTTTTTAGTTCTTCATTAAAAAATTGCTTTTCAATGTCTAAATCTTCATCAACAATAAAATTGAAAATATTATAAGTTTCGTTGGTGTTTTCGTAAATAGGCATTTTGTTATGTTTTCTGAAATAATCTATAACTAAATTATGAGCAATACGCATTATCCAAGGTTTAAATTTTCCTTTTTCATTGTAATTTCCTTTTTTTAAGGTGTTAATGATTTTTATAAAGGTATCTTGAAAAAGATCTTCTGTAACTTCTTTATCTTTAACTTTAGAGTAAATAAAACGAAATACATGTTTTTTGTATCTTTTTATAAGAGCATTTAATGCAATTTCATTATTTGATAAATAGGCATAAATTAATTCAGAATCAGTGGCGTTTATATAGTTCATAAGCTGAGATCAATTATTGTTATGGAGTCTTATTGAGGATTACTTTGATTATATTTGTAACACCAATGACTCATATACTAACAAAAAATAAACAAAATTTGGATGCTTCACTTGATTGCATTACAATTAAAGGAGCAAAACTCCATAACCTTAAGGATATAGACGTTAAAATTCCTAGGAATCAATTAGTAGTGATTACAGGGGTGTCAGGATCAGGTAAATCAACCTTAGCTTTTGATACTCTTTATGCAGAAGGGCAACGTCGTTATGTAGAGAGTTTGTCTTCGTATGCTAGGCAGTTTTTAGGGCGATATCAAAAACCAGAGGTGGAATCTATTAAAGGAATTGCACCTGCTATTGCCATAGAGCAAAAGGTGATCTCTTCTAACCCTAGATCGACAGTAGGAACAACTACCGAAATTTATGATTATTTAAAACTGCTCTATGCACGTATCGGGAGAACTTTTACTCCAGATACCAATGAAGAAGTTAAAAAGGATACCGTTTCTGATGTTATTGATTACATCAAAACTTTTGAAGAACGCAGTAAATTACTATTACTAGCACCAATACTTAATGTTTCTAAAAAAGACTGGGATACCAAAGTAAAAGTACTTATCAAACAAGGCTATGCACGTATTGAGCAAAAAGGGAAGGTTATACGCTTACAAGCAGATGCTAAAATTCCGTATTTTAAAGATTCTTTTTTAGTAATTGATAGAATACTGGTGAAATCGGATACAGATTTCTACAATCGTTTAGCAGTAGCTATACAAGAGGCTTTCTATGAGGGGCATGGCAAGTGTATTATTAAGGATTTAAATTTAAAAACGCAACACGCATTCACCAATACTTTTGAACGTAATGGTAAAGTGTTTTTAGAACCTAGCTTACATCTTTTTAGTTTTAATAATCCTTACGGAGCTTGTCCAGATTGTGAGGGTTTTGGAGAAAAATTGGATATTGATGCAAGTTTAGTGATTCCAGATACTTCTAAAAGTGTTTATGAAGATGCTATTTCTGTTTGGAGTACGGGTGCGATGTTATCCTATAAAGAAAAACTTATAAATAATGCTTATAAGTTCGATTTCCCCATACACAAGCCTTACTTTGAACTTACAGAAAAACAACAAGAACTTTTATGGAAAGGCAATGGGTTTTTTACAGGTCTTCATGACTTTTTTAAACACATAGAAAAGAAGGCTTACAAGATATCAAATAGAGTATTACTCTCTAAATACCGAGGGCGAACCACTTGTACCACTTGTAAAGGAAAACGTCTTAGAAAAGAAGCTACTTATGTTAAAATAAATGGAAAAAGTTTGCCTGATTTGGTCGATGTTCCTATTTCAGAGCTGATTTCTTTTTTCAAAAATATGGAGCTAACTACTCAGGAACAAGAAATTTCTAAGCGTATTCTTTTAGAAATTCACAATCGATTAGATTTCTTAAAAGAGGTAGGTCTTAGTTATTTGACCCTCAATAGGAAGTCAAATACATTATCAGGAGGAGAATCCCAACGTATTAATTTAGCTACTTCGCTTGCTAGTAATTTAGTGGGTTCTATGTATATTTTAGATGAGCCAAGTATTGGATTACATGCCAGAGATAATCAAAAACTTATTAAAATTTTACAAAGACTTCGAGATTTAGGAAATACAGTTATTGTTGTAGAGCATGACGACCAACTTATGAAAGTTGCGGATCATATTATAGATATTGGTCCAGAAGCAGGGTATTTAGGAGGGCAACTAGTTGCTCAAGGGAATTACAAACAACTCGTTAAACAAGACTCGTTAACTGCAAAATATTTAAGTGGGCGTTTAAAAATTCCTATTCCAAAAAGGCGACCAATCGCTCCGTTTTCACTTCGATTATTGGGAGTAAGGGCACATAATTTAAAAAATGTAGATGTGTGTTTGCCACTTCAACAACTTGTGGCAATTACAGGTGTTTCAGGAAGTGGTAAAAGTACTTTAGTGCAAAAGGTATTGTATCCTGCGGTAAAGAAAAAGTTAGGAATTCCAGGGCAAAAACCACTGCCTTATACGCGTTTGGAAGGAGATTTTGAGTGTATTCAACATATTGAATATATCGATCAACACCCTATAGGGCGTTCTTCTAGGTCAAATTCAGTTACTTATATAAAAGCATTTGATGATATACGTATGCTATTTTCAAGGCAAAATCTAGCTCAACTTCGAAAGTTAAAGCCAGGTCATTTTTCGTTTAATACTGATGGAGGACGCTGTGATCACTGCAAAGGTGATGGACAAGTAACTATAGAAATGCAATTTATGCCAGATGTACACCTTACTTGTGAGCATTGTGGCGGCAAACGCTTTAAAGACCATATATTGGAGGTGAAGTTTGCAGATCACTCTATTTATGATGTTTTAGAACTTACGGTAGATCAAGCAATACTTTTTTTCAATACCAACAACTGTTCTCGTATCGCTGCAAAATTACAACCTTTACAAGATGTCGGTTTGGGTTATGTGAAATTAGGACAACGTTGTTCTACTTTTTCTGGAGGAGAAGCACAGCGTTTAAAGCTTTCTTCTTTTTTACTTAAAGGAGCAGAACGCACCAAGACCTTGTTTATTTTTGATGAACCCACAACAGGATTGCATTTTCATGATATTCAAAAATTATTAGGTGCTTTTCAAGCTTTAATAGCAAAAGGGCATAGTGTAGTGGTTATAGAACACAATTTAGAATTAGTAAAGTGTGTGGATTATATCCTAGATTTAGGGCCAGAAGGAGGTGAGAAAGGAGGGCAGCTGGTAGCAGAAGGTACTCCGGAAGCTCTTAGTAAAAACCCAAAGTCTTTTACAGGAAAATATCTTAAAGAGTACCTCAGTTAAAGTTGTTTGTTTTAGAGCTTGTTTAAATACCTTTATAACTCTATAATTAGGTGATTAGAAATACATTTATGATTAAAATAGTAGTATTAGGTTCGGGAAATTTAGCTACCCATTTGTGCCAGCTTTTTGAAAAATCTAATGCTGTCAATCTTTTACAAAATTATAATCGAAAAGGCGTTTCTATTTGTAACAGTAATGTAAAAGTTACTGCCAATATTCAAGAAATTGCAATAGCAGATTATTATATAGTGGCGTTTTCAGATTCCGCTTTAAATCAAGTGGTTAAAAATTCTTTGCTTTTTTTAAAACTGAATATAGGTACGGTATTACACTGTTCAGGAAGCACGCCTATGTCTGTGTTTAGAACTTTTAATAGTTATGGTGTTTTTTATCCGTTACAGAGTTTTCAAAAGGATGTAGCCATTGATTTTTCAATAGTTCCTTTAGCTATAGAGGCTTCTAATGAGGAATTGCAAATAGAGCTTTTAGGGTTTTCAAAACAGTTTTCAAAAACTGTTTTTGTAATGGATTCTTTGCAGAGGAATGCGTTACATGTAGCTGCGGTTTTTGCCAATAACTTTAGTAACTTTATCTTTACACAAGTTTTTGATATTTGTGACACTTTCAAAGTTGATATTGATTTGTTACAACCTCTTATTCAAAAAACTATTGAAAATATTTTAACTCAAAATACACAAAATAACCAAACAGGCCCTGCAGTTCGTAAGGATCTACCAACTCAAAAAAGACACCTTAATACCTTGCAAGATCCGTTGCAAAAAGAGATTTACCGAAACCTTTCTAGAGCCATAGAAAGTTATTATAATAAAGAATAAATGGAAAAAAGTCATAAAGTATATTTACCTAAAATCACCACTTTTATTTTTGATGTGGATGGTGTACTTACTAATAGTCAAATGCTTGTAGATCCTAATGGAGAACTACTAAGAAGTGTAAATGTAAAAGATGGTTTTGCTATTAAATTGGCACTTTCAAAGGGCTATAAAGTAGGCATTATATCCAAAGGGACTAATAAAGCTATAGAACAACGCTTTATTGATTTTGGACTCACAGAAGTATATTTTGGAGTACAACAAAAAGTGCCTTATCTCGAAGATTTTATAAAAAAACATAAGGTCTCACTAGAAGAAATCGCCTACATGGGTGATGATCTTGCAGATGTTCCCGTACTTAAAAAAGTAGGTATGTCTTGTGCTCCACAAGATGCTGTAAGAGAAGTATTACAAGTAAGTAATTATATTTCTGATAAAAAAGGCGGGGAAACTTGCGTTAGAGATATTATTGAGCAAGTGATGCGGGTACGTGGTGATTGGCCCCGATTAGAAGAATTGGTATAAATTTCTATTTAAGAGTATGAAGCTTTAATTACATAATATAAAAAATGAAATACACACGTCTTACTAAAGAACAATTTGAAGAATTACATCCAGAGTTTATTAACTACCTTGCTGCGCAAGGTGTTGATGCTGATCTTTGGACAAAAATTAAAGCAACTGATGCACAAAAGGCAGATCATCACTTGGATCAATTTAGTGATATTGTTTGGGCAAATGTACTTAAAGAGGTAAAGTATTTAGAACATTTTTCTGCGAGTCAAATTTTTATGTTTGAATTTGGAGCTGAAAAAATGAAATTAATTGCCATAAGGGTAACTAATAAACCTGATGTTGATTTAACAACCAAAGAGGGTTATCAGTGGCTTAGGGAGCATTTGTTGGATGACGATGTTGAGGTTTTTACTTCGGATAAAGATTATCAAAAAAACCGCCATGAAGATGCGTTTAAAATTATAGAACAAGGAGGTAATGTTACTAAAGGAGAACTTTATCAGTATTTTGATAAGTTGTTTTTTAGTGAGGATGAGTAAACTACTTCTAAGAGCTTGTTTAAATTCACTACTTATTGTAATTCAACGTTTTAAGAACTTGGATCATTTTAAAAAGATTTACATATCTCGATATGTGCATCATTTAAAAGTAAACTAAAACCTTAAACTTCTGAATTACAGTTTGTATCTAGTTTAAACAAGCTCTAAATAGTTTTATTTGAGATAACTTTTATTCTCAATATCTATGGAATTCCATTCTATTTTTAAAATCCAGTTATCAAATTTGCTGATTTCTATATCAATTATATCTCCGACATTAAGATTGTTATATGTTTTTTTAGTTACATTATATACTGTGAGATACTCGTTTTTTTCAAATAAAATTCTATGTGTAT
>WTKB01000249.1 GCA_011524575.1 Aquimarina sp. | reverse complement strand
TATCGCGCCTCGTTTGGGACGAGGAGGTCGCAGGTTCGAATCCTGCCACCCCGACCAAAAAAGCTCTCTATTTAAATAGAGAGCTTTTTTTATTTGGATGCACTAAAGTGATTTAATCGATAGCTATTTGATTTTAAATTAAGCTCTTAGTTATTGAATCCATGTAAGACTTATTTTAAACTGAATACAAACTGTAATTCAGTTTAAACAAGCTTTAAAATAGAATTTCAGCAAACACAGGATAGTGATCAGACCAATTTGAAGTTTTGTGAATTTCATAGGTAATTAGTTTGCTGTTTTCTGGAACTAAAATGTGGTCAATACGTAGTGGGTAAAACCATGGTTTGTTGTAGGTAGCACCAAAATGTGTATTTTGACCTTTACATAAAAACGTATCTTTAAGACCTAAGTCTTCAGTTAATTCATGGTAAACATGAGAAAAAGGTGTGTTGTTGAGATCTCCTAAAAGAATGCAGGGGTATGGGCTGTTAAGTATATGCTTTTTTAGTATATAAATTTCTTTTTCTTGGTAAATAAAAGTTTTGTTTAATTGTAGGATTGATGTTTCATAGTTATTTAAAAGGAAATCTGTATTGGTATTGATATGGAAAGATTGTAGGTGGATATTATAAAATCTAAATACATGACCTTTTATATCGATATCTGCATAATAAACATCTAGAGGTTTGGTGATTTTCTTTGAAGTATTATTTATTACACGACCTTTGTTTAAAATTGGATATTTAGAAACAATAGGGTATGTGATACGTTCATTTGGTGTCGAAGGATTTTTGTATACACCATACGGATAGAGTTTTTTTAACAGACTTTTTTCTTTAATATACGTTTCTTGAAAACCAATTACATCAGGTTGTTTCTGTTGTATATAAGTGATAAACTCACTTTCAAATTGCTCTCTAGGTTCAACTTTATATCTATTAAATGATAATGAGTTAAAAGTTAATAAACGTAGTTTATTTTTTGAGTTTAAGTTTTTATTTCTATGATCTAATGAAGTGTTTGTAAAGTTATTTTTTAAACTATCTAAATTTAAAAAATAAAATTTCTCTACACTTGAGTAGCATATATATAGACTAGTTAAAGGAAGTAAAATTTTTTTCTCACTACCTAGTAGTGCGTAAATAATTAAAAAGATATTTACACCAATAACAAAAGGAGTGAGAAGGCTTATGCATTCAATTCCTTTAAAAATATTAGAAGGGATGCTTTCGCAGAAATGTAAAAAAATTAATAGTAAGCTAAAAAATAGATATAAAAATCTATACATGCTTAAGAATACAAATCGTGTGATAAAAAATTTCATCTAAATATCTTAATAGTATAAAAAAAATCGGTATTTATGGAATAATAACCAATAAATACCGATTCTTTATATATTGAATTTTTTAAAAAAACTTAAAAAACTTCTTACAATAATTTTATTTACTTAATGCTTCGTGTAAAAGTGTTTTTTTGTGCCTACTTACTGGTATTTGGTTGGAGCCAATTTGTATATTTCTACTATTATACGTGTCAATCATTTTAAGGTTTACAATGTATGATTTGTGTATTCTGAGAAATCGATCTGAAGGAAGTTCTTTTTCGAGGGATTTCATAGTAGTGAGTACAATAACGGCATCACTATTATCCATAATAAGTTTTACGTAATCACCTAAAGCCTGAACATATTTTAAATGAGAAAGAAAAATTTTACGTTTCTTTAAATTGCTTTTCACAAAGATGTACTCTTCTTCTTCTTCCGTGTTTTTAACATCTGTACTCTTGATTAATCGAATAACTTTGTCAATAGAGGCATTAAATCGCTCTCTTTGTAAGGGTTTTCTTAAAAAATCAACAGCCTCATAGTCAAAAGCTTTAAATGCATATTTTGTTTTTCCTGTAACAAAGATTACATTAGGCTTGTGCTCCATATCATCTAAAAGATCAAAACCTGTAAGGATTGGCATCTCTACATCTAAAAATAATAGATCTACAGGAGTATCTAGAAGACCATTTTTGGTTTCTATTGCATTACTCCATTCAGCTACCAAATTTAAAGAAGGATGATCTTCAATAAGTTTAACAATAGCAAGGCGTTGTAGTTTAGAGTCATCAACAATTGCGCAATTTAAAGGTGTATTTAAAGACATTGTATATGTTCACTTTGAGAGTTGGTCTAACAAAAATACTAAACAAAGAATAATAAAACAAGATTTGCGTATTAAAATATCGATTAAATGTCGTTTTAGGTCTTGTTTTTTATGGAAGTAAGTTGTAATTTTGCAGCACTAAAAATAATATTATGAATCAATACGAAACTGTTTTCATTTTGAATCCCGTTTTATCTGATGAGCAGATAAAGGAGACAGTCAAGAAGTTTATAGATCTTCTTGAGAAAGAAGGAGGAAAGATTGTAGCTAAAGAAAATTGGGGGCTTAAAAAATTAGCTTACCCAATTCAAAACAAAAAAAGTGGTTTTTACCATCTTTTACAATTTGAAGCCAAAGGAGAGACTATTGATGGTCTAGAAGTTCAGTTTAGGAGAGATGAGCGTGTAATGCGTTACTTAACTGTTAAGTTGGATAAAAATGCTGTAGCATGGGCTGAGGAGCGTAGAAAAAGATTAAAAGATAAATCACAGTAGAGTTATGTTAAATATAGAACAACAAGCAAAAGGAAAAAAAGAAAGTGAACTTAAGTATTTAAGTCCTATCGATTTGAATTTTAACGATGAGAAAGAAAAATTCTGTCGATTCAAAAAATACGGTATTAAGTACATTGATTACAAAGATGCTGATTGGTTACTATACTTTTTGAATGATCAAGGGAAGATTTTACCAAGACGTTATACTGGAACAAGTGTAAAGTATCAAAAAATGCTTGCACAAGCTATTAAAAGAGCAAGACACCTTGGATTGCTTCCTTATGTTACAGATTTATTAAAATAAACCGACTTTACTTTTTTATACATGGAAATTATATTAAAAAAAGATGTTGAGAATTTAGGCTTTGCTGATGATATCGTAGAAGTGAAAAACGGGTATGGTCGTAATTTTCTTATTCCTCAAAGATATGCTGTGTTAGCTACGGCTTCAGCTAAAAAAGTTCTTGCTGAAAATTTGAAACAAAGAGCTTTTAAAGAGCAAAAAGTTATTGCTGAAGCAAAAGAAGTTGCTGAAAAAATAGCAGCATTGGAAATAAAAATTCCTGCGAAAGTAGGAGTTGGAAATAAATTATTTGGTTCAATAACTAGTGCAGATTTAGTTCAAGTTTTATCTAAAGAAGGTGTTACTATTGATAAGAAATTTATTTCTATTCCAGGTAATAACATCAAAAGAACAGGAGTTTATACTGCAAGTATAAGACTTCATAGAACATTGATAACAAGTCTTACTTTTGAGGTACTTGCTCAATAAGTATAGTATGTTTTAGAAATAATACATTTCAAATGCCTATTAAAATTTTAAATTTTAATAGGTATTTTTTTTTTTTTTTGAAATTTATAATAATAGCTTGTTTAAAGCTTTTTAAAAAAATAATTATTTATGAAATATTAAAAGTAGTAGGTTTACTATATAATTTTAATCGTGCTATTAAAGAGATAGCTGAAGATTACG
>WTKB01000020.1 GCA_011524575.1 Aquimarina sp. | reverse complement strand
TAAAATCATCGACAATAATATATTTTCAAAAAAACGTATCATGAGCGAAATACAGTACTTTACTATTAAAGAACCTTTTGTTTTTGAATCTGGAGAAAGTCTTCCAAAACTCACCATTGCTTATCATACCTTTGGAACATTAAATACTAAGAAAGATAATGTCATTTGGGTTTTTCATGCACTTACTGCGAGTTCTAATGTATTAGACTGGTGGAAAGGACTTTTTGGAAAAGATTGTTTTTTTGATCCTAAAGAATATTTTATTGTTTGTGCAAATGTTTTAGGTTCTCCTTACGGCAGTACCATGCCCGAAGATCTTTCATTTCCTCAATTTTCTATAAGAGATGTGGTACGCACCCACTTATTACTGGCTCAACACCTCAGTATTAAAAAAATATATACGGCTATTGGAGGCTCTATGGGAGGTAATCAAGCCTTAGAGTTTGCTTATGTATTTCCTGGTGAAATACAAAATCTAATTCTTGTAGCTTCTTGCTCTAAAGAATCTGCATGGGGAATTGCAGTACATGAATCCCAAAGAGTAGCTTTAAAAACAGATCCTACTTTTGGAAAAGATAAAAATGGTGGAAACCTTGGAATGAAAGCTGCACGTTCGATGGCAATGCTTACCTACAGAACAGCAGATGCTTTCATAGAAACTCAAACCGATGCCACAGAGAAAACCGATGATTTTAGAGCTTCTTCATACATACAATATCAAGGTGATAAATTCGTAAAAAGATTTAATGCCCTCTCCTATTATTACCTTACCAAATGTTTGGATAGCCATAACATTGGTAGAAATCGTGGTGGAGAACCTGTAGCACTAGAACGCATTAAAATACCTACACTAGTAATCGGTATTGATTCGGATGTATTAATTCCTATTCGTTTTCAAAAATTCATGGCAAACCACCTTGCCAATGCTACTTATCACGAAATTCATTCCGAATACGGACATGATGGTTTTTTAGTAGAAACTGAAAAACTTACTGCTATTTTTCAAGAATATTTTCAAAAAAGAGAAAATAAAAAATCAATAAATGCACGAACTGTTCTGAAATTTGGAGGTAGTAGCCTAAAAAAAGGAGCTGCAATATCTGCAGTAATTAATACTATTGAAAAAGAATATACCGCAAAAACACCTCTTGCCGTAGTTATTTCTGCACGAGCAGACAGCACCAACAGACTTATCTCATTATACAACAATGCGTTACAAGGTAATTTTAACCAAAAGGATTTTAACGACTTTTTTGACTTACAATATGATGACAAAGTCACTTTAGACCTTTCTAGCTTTCGAAATGAACTCGAAAATTTACTTCATGCAGTAGCACTTTTACAAGTTGATACGGTAAAAACCAGGGATCGCATACTATCGATAGGTGAAAAAATTAGTGCTAAACTTATTACGGAGTTATTAATCGCTAAAGGAGTTAATGCCTTATATACTGATGCCAGTGAAATTATTAAAGTTACTAAAGAAGATACTACGAAATCCTCTCCGGAAGTGGCTATAGCACTTTCTAGAAAGCATACAAAGGATTATTTTAAAAAGCTTTCTAATGACCAAGTACCTGTTATTACAGGATTTTTTGGGAGTGATACTCATGGTAATGTGGTAACACTTGGCAGAAATGCAGGAAATTATTCTGCTACGCTTATCGCAAGTTTTATAAATGCTAAAGAAGTTCAAAATTGGACAACTACAGACGGCTTGTACTCCGCAGACCCAAAGTATGTAGAAAACCCAAAGAAAATTTCTCATTTAAGTTTTAAAGAAGCTAATGAACTTGTCAATACGGGAACCCATATTTTACATCCAAAAACAATATTGCCTTTAGTAGAATACTCCATACCACTAAAGATTTTTAATAGTTTATCTCCTGATAATACAGGAACTTTAATTGATAAACAAGGTTCTCAAAAGGGAATCAAAGCAGTTTCTGCCATCGAATCCGTTTCTTTAGTAACTCTTGAAGGTGGTGGATTACTTGATAAAGTAGGAATTGATGCACGTATATTCAATGCACTTAGTGCAAAAAATATTAGTGTACGTTTAATCTCTCAGGCTTCTTCTGAACGTGGAATAGGTTTTGTTGTCGATCAAAAAGAAGCTCAAAAAACCGAATGGGTACTTAATAAAGAATTTGAAAATGAACTTAAAGGACAAGATGTATCGAACATACAAGTGCGTACCGATATGTCTATTGTTGCTATTTTAGGTGATTACGAATATGCTTTAGAAAAGGTTATTCGAGCATTACGTAAAAACAAAATCACTGTTCATTTAATTAGTAATAGTATTAATAGAGAACACTTATCTTTAGTAATTGATACTAAAAACCTAAAAAAAGCAATAAATGTAGTTCATAATCATATTTTTGGTATTACTAAAACACTTCATTTATTTGCATTTGGAAAAGGTCGTGTAGGAAAAAAATTGATTGATCAAATTATCGCCACACCAAAAGCGGTTTCAGTAAAAAGGAATTTAGCTATTAAAATCATTGGTGTTGCCGATAGTAAGAAATTACTTTTTAAACCTGAACAAGGTTTGGATCAAAACTGGTTAACAGAACTCTCTGAAAGCAGTGATAAAAACAATATTACTACGCTTATAGATGAAATAAAAAATTCTGGACTTGAAAATATTGTGATTGCTGACAATACAGCCTCACAAAGTTTATCTAAAAAATATCCACAATTTGTTAATGCTGGTTTTGATATTGTAGCTTCTAATAAAAAAGCTAATTCTGCAAAATACGCCTATTATAAAGAACTTAGAGAAACCCTTAAAAAAAACAGTAAACTATTTTATTATGAGACCAATGTAGGTGCTGCACTTCCTGTTATAGATACGATTAAGCATTTATACAAGTCCAATGATCGCATCACTTGTATTAGAGGGGTTTTTAGTGGTTCTTTAAGTTACCTATTTAACACTTATTGTTCTAAAAATCAAACAGATTCTTTTTCAGAAATATTGAAAAAAGCACAAAATTTAGGTTATACCGAACCTGATCCAAGAGAAGATCTTAGCGGTATGGATGTGGTACGTAAACTGATTATCTTAGCAAGAGAAATTGGTGTAGAAGTAGAACTAGAAGACGTAAAACTTCAAAATCTAATTCCTGATACTTTACAAAATATAACCGACTTAGATACTTTTTGGCTACAAAAAAGCGTACTTGATACCCACTACCAACACCTTAAAGAGCGATTAAAACCAAATGAGGTTTTACGTTATATTGGAGAATTTAATGCTGACAGCAATACCTTAGAAGTAAAATTAATTACTGTTGACAATGCTTCACCACTAGGTAATCTTAAAAATGCTGATGCTATTTTTGAAATTTTCACCGAAGAATATGGGCAGCATCCTGTTACCATTATGGGGGCGGGTGCAGGAGCTGAAGTAACGGCAAGAGGTTTGTATTCTGATTTATTGAAAATTGGAGCAAGGCAATAGAAGCGTATTTATTTCTTAAAACCCTTTATAAAAGTCAAGTATAGCTATGCTGTACTTGACTTTTATGCTAAGAGCTTGTTTTAAACTCTCTACTTCCTGTAAACAAGCTCTAATACCATTTCTACAATAAATTGCTATAAATAATTTCTAGGTA
>WTKB01000368.1 GCA_011524575.1 Aquimarina sp. | reverse complement strand
ATTGTGGTACTCATAAAGCCTTTTTTAGTAGTAAATTCAAATATTATTGGTCTTAGAGCTTGTTTAAACTAAATACAAACTGTAATTAAAAACCTTAAAATTTTGGATTACAGGAAGTAGTGAGTTTAAACAAGCTCTTATATCAATGCTTACTCAAAATGACTGTAATAAATCATTTCTTTTTTCTAATACGCATAAAGAAAAAATCCTCTAATTTATTTTATAATAATTTTAAGCAAGAATTAGTAGTATAATTTATGCAAGCATCATTATAGCTTTTTCAAGGCAACTTATAAAATAAGTGATTTCTTTTTTAGTATTATAAAAGGCAAATGAAGCTCTTATAGTTCCTGAAATTTGATAATAATCCATAATAGGTTGTGCACAATGATGCCCTGTACGAACAGCTATACCCATTTTATCTAAAAGTGTACCTATATCATAAGGATGTATCCCTTTTATTCCAAAAGAAATAACTGCAGTTTTTTTGGATGTTGTACCATAAATAGTAAGCCCCTTAATTTTTAAGAGTTCATTAGTAGCATAATTCAATAATTCCTGCTCATAGGCTTCTATAACATCAAAGCCAATATGATTCATGTAATCTAAGGCATAACCAGAAGCAATTACGCCACAGATATTTGGTGTTCCTGCTTCGAATTTATGGGGTAAACCTGCGTAAGTAGTTTTTTCAAAACTCACTTGATCAATCATTTCTCCACCACCCTGATAGGGAGGAAGCTTTTCGAGCCATGCTTTTTTTCCATACAAAAATCCAACTCCTGTTGGTCCACAAATTTTGTGTGCTGATGCTAAATAAAAATCCACATCTAATTCTTGTACATCTGCTTTAAAATGAGCTGAGGACTGAGCACCATCAATGAGAACAGCTGCGTTGTAGTTATGGGCTTTTTCAATAATTTCTTCAATGGGGTTTATGGTTCCAAGTGCGTTTGATACATGATTTACAACAACTAACTTTGTATTGGTTGTTAGTAATTTATCGAAAACACTTATATCTAAAGCTCCAGAATGCTTCATTGGAATCACTTTGAGTCGTGCACCTGTTTTTTGACAAAGCATTTGCCAAGGAACAATATTAGAATGATGCTCTACTTCGGAGACAATAACTTCATCAGTTGCACCTAATAAATCTTGAAAACCATGCGCTACTATGTTTACAGAATGCGTAGCACCACTGGTAACTATAATTTCACAAGGTTCTTTGGCATTAAAATGTTTTTGAATTTTTTGACGTGCTTGTTCAAAGGCATCAGTAGCCTCAGAAGAAAGTGTATGTACCCCTCGGTGAATATTGGCATTATATTGTGTATAATAATCTGTAATTGCATCAATCACTTGCTTTGGAGTTTGTGAAGTTGCTGCATTATCAAAGTACACTAATGATTTCCCATTAATTTTTCGTTGGAGTATTGGGAAATCGGCTCTTATTTTTTGAATATCAATCATGTATTAAGGGCTTTTGAGGAAATCAAGTCTATGCAAATCTATAAAATTAAAAGCATGTTTAAATAAACTTTAAACATGCTTTTAATCATTTCTTTAAAACGCAATAATTTATACCAATTCTTGCTTAAAATTAATGTAAAATAAATTAGAGGACTTTTTCTTTTTACGTATTAGAAAAATCAAGCATAGCCTTAGCTATGGTTTATTTTTATAATAAAGTAAAAAGGAATGATTTATTACGGTCATTTTGAGTAAGAATTGGTATTAGATATCAAATCCTATTTCAACGCCTAATTTCTGTGCTATAAGTGTATTAATTCTTTTCTTAAGCTTAGGTAATTTTACTTCTTCTAAAACTTCACCTGCAAAGGCATAAGTGAGTAATGCTGATGCTTCCTTTTGAGGAATACCTCTAGATTTTAAATAAAAGAGTGCATCTTTATCTAGTTGCCCAATAGTACATCCATGAGAACAACGTACATCATCAGCAAAGATTTCTAATTGAGGTTTTGAGTTAACTGTTGCTTTATCACTTAATAGGATGTTATTATTCGATTGAAAAGCATTGGTTTTCTGTGCAATTTTATCAACTATAATTTTACCATTAAATACACCTGTAGATTTGTCATTAAAAATTCCTTTATAATTTTGATGACTTTCACAGTTAGGTGTATTGTGTGCCACAAGTGTATTGTGGTCTATATGGGTTTTTCCTTCAATTACGGTAACGCCATTTAATATGGAGTCAATGGCATTTCCATCTTGGTAAAAATTTAGATTATTACGAACCACTTCTCCTCCAAAAGAAAAAGTATGAACACCACACACACTATTGGAAAGTTGCTTTATAAAAGTATTATCAATAAGTGATGACTTTTCAGTGTCATTTTGGATCTTATAATAATTAACATGGCTATTTTTACCCACGTACATTTCTGTTACAGCATTGGAAAGCGCTCTATTTTCAGATAGATTTTGATGTCTTTCAATAATACTAATTTCAGAATTATCCTCAACGACAATTAAATTACGAGGTTGTATTAATTGAGAAGTATTTTTTCCTGTAGTAATATGAAGTATTTGAACAGGTTTATGTACTGCTACATTTTTTGGTATGTAGATGTATGCTCCTTCTGAGGTAAATGCTGTATTAAGCGTAACCATATTTTCAGAAGGGGCGATTTGATTAAAATAAACATCCAGTACAGGTTTGTATTTATTGTTTGATAATGCTGATGATAATAAGCAGATATCAAAAGTATCATGGGTAGTTTGTGAAAACTGTGCATGATATACACCATCAACAAATACAATGGTATAGGTGTCCATATCTTTAATAAGATAAGGTTCTATATCTTGGTAATCGATAGTGTTAGATACCGTGTTTTGTGCGGATAATAATGTATACTCTTTGTCTAAAACTTTAGTTAAAGAAGTATATTTCCAAGCTTCCATTTTTTTTGTTGGTAAGCCTACTTTTTCAAAGTCTTTAATGGCATTTGAACGTACTTTATGAATATCACTTTTAATATCAATAGTTTGTTCAAAAGCTAAAAAAGAAGAAAGTATTTTTTCTTTTAATTCCATGTTAGGGTAAATTTTAGAGAGAAGTCTTTTTAGGAACTTATTTAAAGTCTATTTAGAATACTTTGTAAATTAAGAATTCTGTAGTTTAACTTCTTCTTTAATCCAATCATAGCCTTTTTCTTCTAGCTCTTTAGCAAGATTTTTATCTCCAGACTTTACAATTTTACCATCATAGAGTACATGTACAAAATCAGGAACAATATAATCTAGTAATCTTTGGTAGTGTGTAATCACAACAACTGCATTTTCACTACTTCTTAGTTTATTCACTCCATTTGAAACAATGCGTAAAGCATCAATATCTAATCCAGAATCTGTCTCATCCAAAATAGCTACTTTTGGCTCTAGCATTGCCATCTGAAAAATTTCATTACGCTTCTTTTCTCCTCCAGAAAAACCTTCATTTAAAGACCTCGATAGAAATTTACTATCCATTTCTAGAAGTTTTGATTTTTCTCTAATCATTTTAAGCATTTCAGAGGCTGACATCTCTTCTTGACCCCTTGCTTTTCTTGTTTCATTAATAGCTGTTTTCATGAAGTTAGTCACTGAAACTCCTGGTATTTCTACA
>WTKB01000056.1 GCA_011524575.1 Aquimarina sp. | reverse complement strand
TACTAGAAGTGGAGAAATCAATAAAATAGGTAGAGGTTTGCTTTAATTCATCTAATTTAAACAAGCTCTAATATTTGAAATCAATAGCACATTACCCTATCTTTTATTTGTACCCATTAAAAAATCAAATATCTATTTTTTTAAAAAAAATAGTATTTTTACAGTGTTAATCATTTTATAAATTACAAAATCAACATGAAAAAAACGTACCTAATCTTAGCAAGTGCCTTATGTTTAATGGCTTCTTCTTGTAAAGAAGATGCTGCTAGCAAAATTAGTCAAGACAAAGTTACTGAAGCTGCTGATCGTGATATAAAATCAGAAGATTTACCTATCATGACCTTTGAAGAAACAGAACATGATTTTGGTGTAATTAATGAAGGTGATGTTGTAGAACATAAATTTAAATTCACAAACACTGGTAAATCACCATTAGTGATTAGTAGTGCAAAAGGGAGTTGTGGATGTACTGTACCTAGTTTCCCTAAAGAACCTGTAGCTCCTGGTGAAAGTGCGGAAATGCTAGTAAAATTTAGTAGTAGTGGAAAACCAAATATGCAACAAAAAACAGTAACAATTACTGCCAATACTGCTGCTGGTAAAGAGCGTATCAAAATTAAAGCAAAAGTAACTCCAGATCCAGAAAAGCAAAAGCAAAGAGAAGAAAATGCACGTAAAGCAAGAGAACAACGTGAAAAAGCTGCAGCTGAAAAAGAATAATTTCAATCATTGAGATCATAAACATGGAGCCTGTTTATACATTTGATATAAACAGGCTTCATATTTTTAATTTATTAAGAGTTTGTTTAAACTAATAAGTATATGGAAAACATTCAACAATTTTTACCCTTAGCAGGTATGATTATCGTAGGGTATTTTTTTCTTATTCGCCCGCAAATCACCAAACAAAAAAAAGAACAAGAATTTGCAAATAGTCTCAAAAAAGGGTCTAAAGTAGTTACTAAAGGAGGCATACATGGACGTATTGTTGCTGTATCTGATAATATCAATGCTTACACCCTAGAAACGGAAGCTGGAAAATTAGTTTTCGATAAATCAGCAATTTCTTATGAACTTACTCAAAACCTAAAAGCTAATACCAACTAATTTTTAAGGTTACTCCTTTACCTCAACTCGAGTACGTATTTCTTTTCCATAAGAATCTATTGCCCAAAGCTCATGTTTGCCAATAGGTAGATCGATGGCTATTTCATGAAATCTTTGAGTAGAACCAAGATAAACATCTCCCCTGTACCAAAAAACCTTTACTTTAGGGTCTTGATGTACCACCTTTGCAATAAATTTATTGGTTTCACCTTCAAAGCCTTTTGGCAAATAAATACTACTTTTATCCTTAGGACTCATAAATGTCATAGCTGTTGTTAGCAATGGAGAGTTTGATGAACAAGAAGGTAAAAAAGGAGGTGGATTTTTATAACCACTATGTTGTTTTCTGTAATAATAGGCTTCTACTGTTGGGAGTTCAAAATTATTTTGTGTAACCATCTGAGCTATTGGATAACAACCTGCATGTACTTGATGGTTTTTTTCACGATTTAAATGTATCGATTTATGAAAAGGACATATTTTAGTATTTAATGAAACATCCGGTATTTGCGTTGATTGTTTAGGGCAATAGGTATTTGCTAAATACCCACTTTTTTGACAAGTAGTCACTAATTTTAAATCATCTAAAGGAGGATCAAACCACTTTTTATCCGAACGTGGTAATAAGGAGAATACTTCGAAAAGTAAAGGTGCAGCACTTTGCACTCCCGTAAGTGCTGCCCTACCCTCACCATCGGCATTACCTACCCAAACCCCTACTACATAGTCTGGATTAACCCCAACAGCCCACGCATCTCGATTTCCAAAACTTGTACCTGTTTTCCATGAAACTTGTTTAGCTGATGCGTAGCTCTCCCAAGCACCATCAATTTCAGGACGATTTACTTTTTTAAGGGCTTCAAAAATATTCCAAATACTACCCGCTCCAAGTAGCGCTTTAGATCCTTGTAAGTTTCCAAAAGAAACATCTTGATTTTTTAATAATAAAGGCTCTTGGAGTTCTAAGTTATAATATTGAGATTCATATTGTGTAAAATGTTGTAAAACACCTCCCAAATACCCATAGGCTTTACATAAATCCCAAAGCGTTACTTCCGCACCACCTAAAATCAATGAAAGTCCATAATGATTTGCTGATGATTTTATCGAACTAAATTTATAAAAGTCTAGTTCATCTCGGAATCTTTGTAAACCATAATCTTGTAATAAAAGTACTGCGGGAATATTTAATGATAAAGCCAAAGCTTTATCAGCTCCTACTACTCCTTTAAAACTTTTATCAAAATTCAAAGGGCGGTAATCATTAATCAGTGTTGGTATATCTGAAAGATATTGATGTGGTAATAACTCTCCTTTATCATAGCTTGCGGCATATAAAAAAGGCTTTAAAATACTTCCTGAACTTCTTGGTGCAGTAATCATATCTACATCCTTTTGATGTATAGTACTTGTAGGAGCATTACCTATGTATGCACGTACTTTTCTAGACTTCAACTCCATAACAAGTACCCCTAAATTATGAATTTGATTCTTAGAAAGATTTTGATAATGCGACTTACTTATTCGGTATAATTGATCCTGTAACTGATAATCAATACTTGTGGTGACTTGTTTGCCTCTATAAGATTGAAACATCCTAGATACTAAATGCGGTGCAATATTTTTAGGGCTTTGAGGTCTTTTGGGGGTATCTTCTGCTTTTGCTAATTTATAAGTAATACTATCTATTTTATTTTCCTGAAGTAATTTCTGTAAAAGCCGATTTCTTTTTTCAAGTAATTTTTCTGAATTCACACCAGGATAAAGCAAACTTGGTGCATTTGGAAGCACGGCTAATGTGGCACTCTCCGACCATGATAGATCTTTTGGAGGAATTCCAAAATAACGCCAAGAAGCCATTTCTAGTCCTACAACATTACCTCCAAAAGGGGCGTGATTAGCATATAAATTTAAAATTTGTTTTTTACTGGATCTAAACTCTAAACGAGTCGCTAGAACAATTTCTTTAATTTTTTCGAGATACGTACGTTTCTTACCTTTTCGAGAAATACGAATAACTTGCTGAGTAAGTGTACTGGCTCCTCGCACCACTTTACCTGCTCTAATATTATCCTGCATAGCCTTAAAGATCGACACAGGATTAAATCCCCAGTGTTGGTAAAAATACTGATCTTCAAAAAGTAATAAACACGTTTCAAACTTACTAGGTACTTCTTCTAGTCCTGTGGTACGCCACTGGCCATCACTGGCTATTCGTGCCCCAAGTAATTTACCTTCTTTTGAAGTTACTAAAGTTGCTGTGGGATCTTTAAATAACGGACTTGGTAAACAATAATAGTAAGATACCATTAGAACAAAAACGAAACCCCACTTTAAAGCAACTAATAGTTTTCTACTACCTTTAAACATTATCTCACAAACTAATACCAATAAGTATTTGGAATTGTATCCGTTAATATTTGAACTTATTTAAAAAACTCTTAGAGCTTGTTTAAACTGAATACAAACTGTAATTCAAAAGTTTAAGGTTTTGGTTTACTTTTAAATGATGCACATATCGAGATATGTAAATCCTTTTAAAGTGATCCA
>WTKB01000155.1 GCA_011524575.1 Aquimarina sp. | reverse complement strand
TATTAGACATAATATTTACTTACACTATTCACTCAATTTTCAACAAAGAGTTAAAAATTAAAAGGCGAATCAAACGAAAAAAAGTATCATTAATTAATAATATTTCTAATAAAAAATATTATCGTTTTAAAGGAAAAGTAGAAGCTTATCAAGGTGAATTAAATGCTCCACTTTCTCAAGAAAATTGTATAGGCTACCAAGTAGAGTCAACATTTTTTAGAAATTTAGAAGATGAAGCTAGTGAAATTTATGAAAAATGTGTCCCTTTTTATTTAGTGGATGCTAATAATGATAAAATTTTAGTTGCTACTCAAAGTGCTCAAATAGCTTTTAATAAGACTAATAAATATAAGACTAACTTGTTTGGCAAAAACGATGAAAATATAAAGAACTTCTTAAATCAATTTGAACTAAGAGAATCATTTTTAGGAATGAATAAAGTATACAAGTTTGAAGAAGGATTGATTAAAGAAGGTGATACCATAGATATTTTAGCTTATGTGGAACCTACTGAAAACCTACTAAAAGCAAGAGGAAGTAAAGATATTTACATCACCAATATGCTGTAGAGTTAGTATATTTACACACTATGAAAAAAGCAAAAATTGGAATTGTTACCGTAAGTGACCGTGCCAGTAAAGGAATTTACGAGGACTTAAGCGGAAAGGCTATTATTGATACTTTAAATGACTATTTAACGAGTACTTGGGAACCTGTTTATCAAGTAATACCCGATGAGCAACAACTTATTGAAGACACGTTAAAAAACATGGTGGATAACGAAGATTGTTGCTTAGTAGTCACTACAGGCGGTACAGGTCCTGCAAAACGTGATGTTACCCCCGAGGCTACTGAGGCCGTTTGTGATCGAATGATGCCAGGTTTTGGTGAATTAATGCGTGCAGAATCCTTAAAATTTGTACCTACTGCTATTTTATCAAGACAAACAGCAGGTTTACGAGGGAGTAGCTTAATTGTAAACTTACCTGGTAAACCAAAATCTATTCGTGAATGTTTAGATGCTGTTTTCCCGGCGATTCCTTATTGTATCGATTTAATGGAAGGCCCTTTTTTAGAATGTAACCAATCGGTCATAAAAGAATTTAGACCTAAAAAAAAGTAAAACTTTTAATCAACAAATATGTTTGATTAAATTTGCAGTCCTATGATTGAAGATGTTGTGGTATCGGGTTTATGGAGTATTTCACCTTTAGGCGAAGCTAAAGTAGGTATTCCCTACGGAATTGCTAAAGGAGGAAATATTTATATCATCTTTTTGGTATGCTTTTTAGCCAATGTATTGGTATTTCCGTTAATGCTATTTTTTTTAAATACGGTAAATACTCAGCTTTTAAAATGGCGTTTTTATAAAGAATACGCTATTAAATTTGCTCAAAAAGCCAAAAAGGGCACAAAAGATAAAGTAAAAAAATACGGTTTTTGGGGTTTGATGTTTTTTGTAATGTTACCGGTTCCTGGAACTGGTGTATATGCAGGAACTATTGCTGCCTTTATACTTAAAGTAGAAAAAAACAAAGCCTTTTGGGCCAATTGCATTGGTATATTTATATCATCAGTAATCGTATGGACTACCACATTACTGGCAATGCAAGCCTTTTAAAATTTAAACTTAGGTCTTGAAAGATATTTTATTAATCACTCCTCCTTTTACACAATTAAATACGCCTTATCCCGCTACGGCTTATATTAAGGGGTTTTTAAATACACAAGGAATTTCGGCTTACCAAATGGATTTGGGTATCGAGGTGATTTTAAAATTATTCTCTCAACAAGGATTAAGTCAAGTTTTTAAGGATGCCGAGGCTTTTGATAGCATAGTATCAGATAATGCTGAACGTATTTTTGCTTTACGCGAAGAATACCTAAAAACCATTACTCCGGTAATTGAATTTTTACAAGGTAAAAGGCCTAGCTTAGCCCGACAAATATGCTCTCATAACTTTTTACCCGAAGCCTCTCGTTTTGAACAGCTCGAAGAGCTGGATTGGGCTTTTGGAAACATGGGCCACCAAGATAAAGCCAAACATTTAGCTACACTATATCTAGAGGATTTGTCGGATTTTATTGTAGAGTGTATTGATGAAAATTTTGGATTTACCCGTTATGCCGAACGCTTAGGCAGAAGTGCCAATTCTTTTAATGAAATTTACGAGGCTTTACAACAACCTCTTAGTTTTATTGATGAAATTACCTTGAGTATTTTCAAAGAAAAAGTGACAGCGGTACAACCTAAATTGGTATTGATATCGGTGCCTTTTCCAGGGAATTTATTTTCGGCTTTTAGGTGTGCACAATACCTAAAACAAGAGCAGCCTCATATAAAAATATCTATGGGTGGTGGTTTTCCTAACACCGAGCTAAGATCAATTAATGACCCAAGAGTTTTTGAGTTCATTGATTTTATAACTTTGGATGATGGAGAAAGACCCATTACTCAACTGTATAGTTATTTGTTCGCTTCTGCGGAAGCACCCTTAAAACGCACCTTTTTATTAGAAAATAATCAAGTAGTATACAAAAACGACTGTACCCTACCCGATTTTAAACAACACGAAGTAGGCACTCCTGATTACTCAGATTTACCCTTACAAGATTACATATCGGTGATTGAGGTGGCCAATCCCATGCACAGTTTATGGAGTGACGGACGTTGGAATAAACTCACTATGGCTCATGGTTGCTATTGGGGGAAGTGTACTTTTTGTGATATATCATTGGATTATATTAAAGTTTATGAACCCGTTTCCGCTAAACTATTAGTGGATCGTATGGAGGAATTAATCGCCCAAACTGGCGAAACAGGTTTCCATTTTGTAGATGAAGCCGCTCCCCCATCTTTAATGAAAGCCTTAGCGCTCGAGATTTTAAAACGTAAACTCGTAGTCACTTGGTGGACAAATATTCGTTTCGAGAAAAACTTTACACAAGACTTGTGTTTACTATTAAAAGCATCGGGCTGTATTGCGGTTTCGGGAGGATTAGAAGTCGCCTCGGATCGCTTATTACAATTAATTGATAAAGGCGTAAGTGTAGCTCAAGTGGCTCAGGTCACTCAAAGCTTTACCCAAGCAGGAATTTTAGTGCATTCTTATTTAATGTACGGTTACCCTACCCAAACGGAACAAGAAACCGTTGACAGTCTCGAGATGGTACGTCAGCTCTTTGAGTTAGGCATATTACAATCTGGTTTTTGGCATCAGTTTGCCTTAACTGCTCATAGTCCCATTGGCGAAAATCCCGAAGATTATGGTATTCAACCTAAATACGAGGAAATTAAATTTGCCAATAACGACATTCAATTTACAGACAGTACAGGGATTGATCACGCCAAGTTTAGTTACGGACTTAAAAAATCATTATTTAATTTTATGCATGGTTTAGGTTTTGATTTTCCGTTACAAGAATGGTTTGACTTTGAAATTCCTAATACTAGCATCCCTCCTTTTTTTATTGAGGATGCATTAAACCAAGATAACTACAAAGCTCCTAAAGCCAATAATCAATTGGTATGGTTAGGTAATTATGCTTCTGCAGAAGTGTTTACGCAAACTAAAAAAGGAAAAAGTGTAGAGTTTTTAAACTTGAATTTTCATACCAAAAATAACTTTTCACAAATCACCCTCCCAAAAGATCAAGGCATTTGGTGTGT
>WTKB01000065.1 GCA_011524575.1 Aquimarina sp. | reverse complement strand
GTATTGGGTTGTTTTTGAAAATCAGAAACAACTACTAATGCAGGGTCTATTAAAGATCGAGCTATTTTTTGAAAACGTACCCTAAACTCCGAATCTGTTAACTGATACGGTGTGTAAGGCATTTCCAATAATTGATCATAAATTTCTGAAAAAGAAACCTTTTCAAAACTTTGATTGTTTGTAAATACTGAAATTTTTTCTGGAAAATTCTCACGATTACTTTGCTCTGCTAGTTCTTGTATAGCAGCCTTAAGCAAAGGGCCTTTAGAGCCTTTACGTTGCGTACTAAAAGAATTATCTAAATAAAAGACCCAATCTTTAGGTGCTTTTTTTTGAGATTTAGAAGGTAAATAAGGCTCTGCAAAAGCAAGAACTATCGCGGTTAGGAGTAACAACCTACTCAAAAGAACTAGCCACTTTTTTAAGGTTTTACTTTTTCTACTTTTTTGTTTTAAATCAACTAAAAAGCTCAGATTAGAAAAAGGTGTTTTTTTAAATTTTTGAAAATAAAACAGATGCACTATTAAAGGCACTATTAAAGCACCCAAAGCGTAGAGTACAATTGGATTTTTAAATAACATTTACAAAAATTTAAATCAAATATAATTTTTTTGAACTGGAAAGCTTTATCTATCCTTGATTTTTTTAAAGGTTTATACTAATTTGTTTTTTTAAGAGCTTGTTTAAACTCACTACTTCCTGTAATTCAAAATTTTAAGGACTTGGATCACTTTAAAAAGATTTATATATCTCGATATACGCATCATTTAAAAGCAAACCAATAACGGTAAACTTTTGAATTACAGCTTATATTCCCTTTAAACAAGCTCTAAGAGCCTATTAAAAATAAGCTCTTATTTACGAATGACCTCTACTTTTAAATCTCTACTAACTTTAATAATAGAAGAAGGTTTAGTACTTTTACTTTTCACAGGTGCTTTGGCTATATAAGCTACCTTTTCTTTAAGTAAAGGGTTGATTTCTTCAAAAGATTTAGGTGTAGGATCTCCACTAAAATTAGCAGAAGTAGAAACCAATGGGCGTTTAAAACGGCGTATAAGTTTAGCTAAAAAAGGGTCTTTTACCACACGAATAGCTAAAGTATTATCAGGAGCTATAATATTCTCTGCAACATTTATAGGCTCATCATAGATAATTGTTACTGGGTTAACCGATTGTTTTAAAATATCATATACAACACTAGGAACAAAACGCACATGTTTTTCCAACATTTCATAATCACTTACTAGACAAATTAAGTTTTTTTCTGCTCCCCTATTTTTAAGAGCATTAATTTTATCAATCGCTCTACCATTAGTAGCGTCACAACCCAATCCCCAGACCGTATCTGTTGGATAGAGTACAATTTCACCTCTTTTTAAATGCTCAATAATCGTTTCGGACTCTTTTTTTAAATCTAAACTCATAGTTTGGGTGTCATTATAGATAACTGTACAAAGGTAATAGGTTTTTATCTTAAGATCAATGTTACATCAATTCTTATTAAAAATTAGGATCAAGTCTTTTATTTCCAGATCAATCATATTCGTGTAAATTGGTCTACTTTTTTTAATAAAGTAGGCATTCGATATTCACCATTCATTTCTTTAATATATAAAGATGCTAATTTACAATCTACACCAATCGCAGTAATGAATAACGGTTTCAGACTTGTACCCCTTAATAGTTCAATTCTGTTATCATCTTTTTCAGAAAACTTATTTTTTGCAACACCTATAACTGGGTATTTCTGATTTAAAGCATAGAATAAGTGTTCACCAAGACCCTTTTTACCTTCATTATTTAAAGACACATAGCCATCTACAATGATAGTATCTCCTTGTTGTATACCAATTTTTGGTATTAAATTTAAAATACAAGGAAGTTCGCGTTTGAAAAATTCACCACTATTATAATCTGATGGTACTTTACTTTCTCCTGTAGTGATTTTTTTTTCATTTTCATCTTGCCAATCTTCAAATGAGATACAAACAGTTTTTGCTGTGTATTCATTATAAAAAGTGTCAAATGCGTGTATCATTTTTATGTTTGCTATCGGGAGTCTGTGCAAAAACCCGTATTTATGTTAATTTACATTCAAATATACTCTAAATAATAAGAGCTTGTATTCCCTTTAAACAAGCTCTTAGAACCTGCCCTTATTTGTTTCTTATTTTAACCTTATTTCAACAGAATTTTCAGCCATATTAAATTTTTGCATCATATTCCCAATTCTTGCCATACAGGCTGATGCTGAAATATTTATGTGTACAAAAAATAAATCATCATTTAATTCCTTTTCTTTATCCCAAACCTTTCCGTTAAATGTTTTAAATCGACTTGATAAATCAACTTTAGCATCAATTAATTCCTTTAAAGAACTCCACTTTATAATTGTTTCATTTCTTCTAAATAATTCTGTTTGATTATCAAGTATGAATTCAAAGTCATAAGCTGGATTATCTTTTAAATATTTGAGAAATCTAATAAAAACATCCTGCCAAGTTTTAACTTTAATAACGTCATCATTAATAAGAAGTTCCACAGGTTTATTTCCCTCTGCCATTTCGCCTGCATCTGAATCCAAAGGTGAAAAAGAAGTGTTTTCAATTTTTTGAGTGTTCCAATTAGGTTTTTCTTTAAATTCTTCTGGTAATGGAAATGTCGATAAAAACCACTTTACCATATTTGTTTGATGCCCTTTTATACTTTCTTCATTCCAAGTATTTCTATTTATAACATCTAATCTATAATTAAGAGAAGATGTTGCTAATTTTCTTTTCTTTTCTTCAAAAGATTTGTTTCCGATTTCACTATTAAATTCAGTAAGTATTAAATTTCCAATGTTATGTAGATATGTCTTATGAATTTCGCTAAAATGTTCTCCTAACTCTACTTTCCAACTATCCTCTAATGTTTGAGGCATAATGTGTTCAATAGTGACTTTCTTATTACGAAAATCAACAGCTACTTTTGTGTTGTGCTCTTCTATCTTGCCTAATATTAGTTTTGAGTATTGTTTTAAACCTTCATAAAAATTCATTGAGGTTAAAGTGCTTTTCATTTCATTGTCGTTAGGAAGTCTAAGTCTATAAAACATAGTTGTTAATAGTTCAAGCATCGACACAGTTCCATTTGATATGGATTCTATTCTTTTACTCAAGGTTACTATATTTTTGTTCTCTCCTTGTGTTAGTCCTAAAATCCTTCTTCTAATTAAATAAGTTCGTATTGTTTGTAAAGTGGATATTAGGATTTCGTCACTTAATTTTATATTATTTACAGTGTATTGATGATATTCTAATAACCCTAAAACAAATGGCTTAAATGCTTCTGCTTTAATATCATGGAAGATATTTCTGAGTAATTCCTTAATTATTCTATCATTTGAATTATTTGATGAAATGGTATCGTTTAAAACTTCTGTTATTATCCATTTGTAGTATCATTCTGCAAGTCAGAATCATTTCGCGAATCAGTCGAAAAGGTTGCTTGAGCATCAATTAGTTCAAACTTTGTTTCAAAGGTTGTAGATATGATTACGAATCCACTTGCCCGAGGATTCTACTATCTTGAGAATTTTAAAGATGGCATTGAGGAATGTACGATCTCAGATCAGTAAGATTGAAAACGCGTACACTAGCCAGCGTACGATGATGATAACTATGAGAG
>WTKB01000129.1 GCA_011524575.1 Aquimarina sp. | reverse complement strand
CAAAACCTTAAACTTTTGAATTACAGTTTGCATTTAGTTTAAACAAGCTCTTATACCAATTATTACTATAAAAACTAGGAGTACGCCATAAAAAGATTTAATTTTACCTTTAAAAAGATAGCTATGGCTAAGGCAGCACTATTGGTTAATTTAGGATCACCCGATTCTACCAAACCAAAGGATGTAAAGAAATATTTAGGAGAGTTTTTAATGGATCCTAGGGTAATTGACGTTCCTAAATGGGCAAGAACTTTACTTGTAAAAGGAATCATTTTAAACACCCGCCCAAAAAAATCAGCAGCAGCCTATAAAAAGATTTGGTGGGACGAAGGTTCACCTTTAATTGTACTCTCCGAACGTTTACAAGAAAAAGTACAACAAACAACCTCTATACCTATTGGACTTGCCATGCGTTATGGCTCTATGAGTATTGAAAAAGGAATTCAAGAACTTGTAGCAAATGGTACCGATGAAATTTTAATTGTACCCTTATACCCACAATTTGCAATGGCAACTACAGAAACCATACTTGCCCTTGTGGATGAAATCATCGCAGAAAAATATCCAAATGTAAAAACTTCGACAATTCCTGCGTTTTACAATCATGAAGATTATATCCGTGTACTTTCTCAAAGTATTAAAGAAAGTTTAGAAAACATTGAATACAATCACTTGCTATTTTCTTATCATGGGGTACCTGAGAGACATATACGAAAAAGTGACATTACAAAATCCCATTGTAAAATGGATAAAAGTTGTTGTGTAACAGCCTCTAAAGCCCATCAATTTTGCTACAAACACCAATGCTTAGAAACCACTAGACTTGTTGCTGAACAACTTGGACTTCAAGAGGGTACTTATAGCAGTTCATTTCAATCACGTTTAGGATTTGACCCATGGTTAAAACCTTACACTGATAGAACCATAGAGAAATTAGCACAGGAAAATACAGAAAAAATGGCCATTGTAACACCTGCTTTTGTTTCTGATTGTTTAGAAACACTTGAAGAAATAGCTATGGAAGGGGAAGAACTCTTCATAGAAGCAGGAGGTAAAGAATTTACAACAATTCCTTGTATTAATGACAGAGAAGATTGGGTAAAAGTACTTTCCAGATGGATTGACCAGTGGGCAACACAAAATTCTTAATGCTTTAGAGCTTGTAAATAACATTATGAGTAGCTACCTTTATATAAAAGCTTTACACCTTATATTTGTAGTAACTTGGTTTGCAGGACTTTTCTACACGCCAAGATTATTTATTTACCAAATAGAAACTAAAGAAAAGCCAAAAAATGAGCAAGACATTTTATTGCCTCATTTACAGCTAATGACCCATAGACTTTGGTATATCATTACTTGGCCTTCGGCGGTACTCGCCACTTTATTTGCCATTTGGTTGTTATATTTATCTCCAATGTGGCTTTCACAAAGTTGGTTGCATGTCAAACTTGGGTTTGTAGCTCTGTTATATGCGTATCACATAAAGTGTCATCACCTAATGAATCAACTAAAAAACAATACTTGTACTTGGAGTTCTAACCAAATGCGATTATGGAACGAAGGAGCTACAATTATTCTTTTTGCAGTGGTCTTTTTAGTGATTCTTAAAAATGCTTTTGATTGGATATATGGAGTTATTGGAATTGTGAGTTTAGGTATCTTACTGATGTTAGGTATTAAAGTGTACAAGAAATATCGCAAATAATACCAATTCTTAAATTTAATATAAGAGCTTGTTTAAATAACTGCTATTATTTTTTAGAATAAAGTATTTGAGATTACCATTAAATAATTCCAAATACTTTATTCTAAAAAAAATGATTTACAAATCATTATGAGAACCATCACAATAAGGTGGATTCTTCGTTTGTTTGCATCCACATAAAGACACTTCTTTATCTGTATCAACCTCAAAAGCTAATGAAGGTGTTGCATTATGTTTCCTATGAGATCCATCACAAAAAGGCTGATCAGCACTAAAACGACATGTACACCAAGCATATTTTTTGCCTGCTTCTAATTTTACTTTATGACTTTTATATTCACTCATGATATTTAATTTTTAAACTCTGATGATTTTTAAAATACATAAAAAGTTGTCTAATTACAATTAAACACTAGTATATTTTTCTAAGAGCTTGTTTAAACGCACTACTCTTCTATTAATTCTTCGGACTCCTCTCCTACAGTTATAGAAACGTTCACTGTTTTTTGCAAAACTTGACCTGTTTGTACTTGAACCACTCCAGTAACTGTAGTTAACGTAGTTGTATCAACATCAATTTCAAAAGCTGTAAGGTCTGATATTGTAATCTCTCCTGTAAATGCATCTACCTCAAAGGCATTTTCTGGGGTTTGAGAGATCAATTCAAATTCAAGGCTTGTAGCCGCATCAGTCTGTGTAGTAATCGTTCCTAAACTCTGATTTTCAATAGTAGGCTCTTCTAAAAGTTGCAAAACAAAATCACTGACACTAAGGTACTTTCCTATAGGCTCTTGAACTTCTTGTTGCTCACAACTCAAGATTAAAAACAGACAACAAAAACTTAAACTAATTCTTAAAAAACAAGACTTTATACTCATAACTTTTTATTTTTCAAAATGATAATTGATACTATGTGTAGCTACTATCGCAGCAGTTTCGGTTCGTAAACGCTGTTCTCCTAAAGTAATTGCTTTAAAAGCATGCTGCTTACTAAGCATAACTTCATCTGATGTAAAATCACCTTCTGGACCAATCAAAAGCGTAAAACTTTGGAAATCATTTACACTAAACTCAGACAAACATTGTTTTAAAGAACGTTTATCATGATCTAAATCCATACAATGTGCGATAAATTTACTTCCTTCCAACAAGGACGAATTATTTAAAAATTGCTTTAAAGATACTGCAGGATGAAGCACAGGGAAATAATCTTTCAAAGATTGTTTAGAAGCACTTTCTATAATTTTTTGAAAACGCTCTGGTTTAAAAACTTTGCGTTCACTACGAGCACAAAAAATAGGTGTTATTTGTTGGATTCCTATTTCTGTGGCTTTTTCCAAAAACCACTCAAAACGATCATTCATTTTTGTTGGTGCTACGGCCAAATGTAAATTAATTTTTGATGGTAAGGAATCCGTAAACGAAATCACCTCAGCAACACACTTTTTAGGATCTGAGCTTATAAGTATTGCTTCACAACGTAAACCTTTACCATTAGTTACCCATAACTTATCACCTTCCTTTTTACGCAATACTCTAGAAATATGCCTACTTTCTTCTTTAGAAAAATTAAAAATAGTACTCTCAAGAGTAAACGCGGAACTATAGAATAATTGCATCGTACTAAAAATGAATTCGGGATTGTGCTTTCACGGATAAATCAGAAAAATCTTTCTTTAAGAACTTATAATAACCAGCAATACCTATCATAGCGGCATTATCAGTGGTATAAGAAAACTTTGGAAGTGCTACCTGCCATCCAAATCGGGATTGTGCTTTTGTGAACACATCACGTATTTCAGAATTAGCAGAAACTCCTCCTCCTAAAGCAATACTAGTAATACCTGTTTGCTTAACAGCTTTTTTAACTTTATCCAATAAAATTTGGCATAAGGTGTATTGAACAGATGCACATAAGTCTTCTAAGTTTTCTGCAATAAAATTTGGATTTTTGGCCGTTTCTTTTCGAATTAAATACATTACTGCTGTTTTAAAACCACTAAAACTAAAATCTAAATCTTTAACTTTTGGTTTTGGTAATTTAAACGCTTTAGGGTTGCCATTTTTGGCGTATTTATCAATCAATGGGCCACCTGGATAAGTAAGACCTAGATTCTTAGCTGTTTTATCAAAAGCTTCACCAATAGCATCATCTATGGTTTGCCCAATAAGTTCCATATCAAAGTAATCTCTTACAATTACTATTTGTGTGTGCCCACCACTTATTGTGAGACCTAAAAAAGGAAAATTGGGCTGGCAACTACTAGCATCTTTTATAAAATGTGCTAATAAATGCCCCTGCATATGGTTCACAGCTATAAGTGGGATTTGTAATCCTAATGAAAGTGATTTAGCAAAAGAAGCTCCTACCATTAACGAGCCTAATAACCCAGGACCTTTAGTAAAAGCAATAGCATCTATCTGTTGTAACGAAACACCCGCTTCATTTAAAGCCGCTTGTACAACAGGAACAATATTTTGTTCATGTGCTCTTGAAGCTAGTTCGGGTACTACGCCCCCATATTGCTCATGAATTTTTTGAGTAGCAATTTTATTTGAAGAAACCTGCTCGTTACACAAAACTGCCGCTGCTGTATCATCACAACTGGATTCTATAGCAAGAATATACGTATTTTTAGTAGTCATGTAAAACTTTACAATAATAATTGATTAATATTGTACTACAAAGTTAAACTTATTTTTATCAAAAAGCTTACAGAAATAGCGTTCCAAACTTTAGCCGTGCTAATTTTGCTATTAGCATTAGCTTTTAGTTGCTTGTCTTTTTCTAAAGTACAAACACTGTTAGCTCAAAAAATCACACATTTCTTAGAAGAAAAATATGGTTTCGTATCACAAATTGACCGTGTTAAAATAAGGGCTAATGGAGATCTAGAACTTGAAAATTTACTTATTAAAGATCATAAAAAAGATACTTTAATTTCTGTAAAACATATCAGTGGATCATTATATGATATTTCACAACTTCAAAATTCTAATGCAAACTTCAAATCCTTAAACGCGGATGGTGCATTCTTCCATATTAAAACACATTCAAAAGATTCTATAAACAATTTATCAACATTTATTAACAAAGTTGTTAAAAACAAAAAGAAGCAAAAATCTTCTTTACTTTTAAAAATTAAAAATGCCCATATAAAAAACTCAATGTTTAGATATAGTAATCTAAACATTAACGCTAAACCTATTGTAAGTATCTCTGATATTAACTTAGAGGCTTCTAAACTACACATTACTCCTACAAGCTTTGACACACAAATCAATCACGGAGAATTCACATTTAATAATATTATAAAAATCAAAGATTTAAAAGCATCGACTCAGCTTAAAAAAGGAGTTATGCAGTTTAAAGATATTGTATTACAATCTAAGACTCAAAGCAAAATATATGGAGATTTATCATTCCATTTCACAAAAGATGAATTTAAAGATTTTTTAAATAAAGTTCATCTGAAAGCTAATGTGAGTAATAGCCAAGTAGCTACCAAAGACATCAATGCTTTTTATAACTTATTTCAACCAAAACACTTTTTTAAAATTCCTTCAGGGAAAATAAGGGGTACTTTAAATAATCTAAACTTTGAAAAGTTACATATTCAAGCAAAAGGAAGTAGTAGTTTTCAGGGGAAATTAATTGTTAAAAACGCATTTTCTAGACTTAGGAAACAAAATTTTGAATGTAAGACTATACAAAGTAGTATTGATATTACACAAAACACCCTTAAAACCTACTTACTAAAAAAACTAACAGATAAAATTCCTACTGCACTAGATCCCCTAAAGACAATAAAAATTACAGGTGATCAAGCTATCAATGCTTCGGAAATTTTCACTAAAAATACCATCCAAACAGATTTTGGAACTATTAACACACATATAACTCTAAAGAACTGGAAAAAAGCGGCAGATATTAACTATACAGGTGAAATTTCGGCACAATTAACAAAAGCTTATCCTTATTTAAAAGAACATTACCAAATTTCCAAAATAGGTTTCAATTTTAAAAGTGAAGGAAAAAACATTGCTCTGGAAAACCACGAAAGTAATTCTCTGTTATATATTTCAAACATGGAATTACGAGGCTATAACTTTCAAAACATCTATCTAAACAGCGACTTTTATAACCAAGTATTAAAGGCAAAATTAAACTCTTTTGACAAAAACTTCAAGCTTAAAGGGAAAACAGAAATTTCATTTAAAGATCCTTTAAAAAGCAAATATCTACTAGATATTGAAACAGAATTCATGGACTTAAAAAAAATAAAAGTCTTTGAAAGAGATGAAATCTCACAGTTTACAGGAAAGATAAATGCTGATTTTTCTGGCACTTCTATTGAGAATCTTAAAGGCGAATTAAACTTTTCAAACGCCCAATACACCAATGAAAACAGCAATTATTTATTTAAAGATTTAAAAATAAATACCAATACATCAGCTACGGGAATAAAAAGCATTAACATTCAAAGTCCAGATATTATAGACGGAAAATTACAAGGATATTTTCAATACAAAAATATACCAGCTCTTTTAGAAAATTCACTTTCTAAAATACTTACCGGTGAATCTACCATGGAAAATCAGTTTAAAAATTACGAATATTTGTATTTCGACTTTAAAATTTTTAATAAAATTATAGATGTTCTTTTTCCTGGAGTAGCATTTTCTTATGGCACAGCATTTAAAGGAAATCTTTCTACAAACGCATCTGAGTTTCGAGTATTTTTCTCTTCTCCATTTGCAAAATTTCACAACACTTCCTTTAAAGACCTTGATTTTAAATTAGACAATACTAAATCAGATACAACAAACAATAACTATAATAGTTTAATTCAATTTAAAAAATTTGACAATCCGTATTACCCTATTAGTAACTTTAAACTCTATAACCAAATTGAAAAAGACACCTTAATATCCACTATAAATTTCGAAAGAACTTCTAAAATATGGAAATCAAAGAAGGAATCTAAAGAAGCTAACACACGCACACCATTACAAAACAAGCATACGGATAGTTTACATACCGAAGAGAAAGATGTATTTAAATTCCGTTTTTCACATTATAAAAAAGAAGCAGAAACATCTTACAATATCGGGTTACGAAAAGGATATGCAACTATTAATAAACAGCTCTGGGAGATTGAACCTAAAAAAGAATTTATTACCTTTTCTAAAGGGCTGAAAAACATTAAAATTGATACACTAAAGAGCACGTATCAAAAACAGGAAATTTTATTCCTTGGATACAAAAAAGCTTTAAAAAAGTATTTTAAACTAAAAACCAACAACTTAGACATTAGTAACTTAATACCTAAAACCAAAAAATTAGACTTTGCAGGTAAACTTTCAGCAGAACTAGAACTAAGAACAACAAAAGGAAAAATAGTACCTGTTTTAAAAGGGGACATTAAGCATTTATCATTAAACAATGAACCACTAGGAACCTTCTTCTTTAACGCAAAAACTCAGAAATCTCAAAAAACATTTGAAATAGAAGGCTATACAAAATACAAAACAAAAATACCATTTCATGTGAATGGGATCATTGATATAAAAAATATTGAGAAACCTCAACTTAAAGTAAAAACGTCTTTTAAAGATTTTAAAATAGCACCTTTTAGCCCTCTTGGAGGTATTGTACTCTCTAATTTAAGAGGAGCTGTTACAGGAAATATAGCTATCACTGGTGAGCTATTTCGCCCTGATTTCAAAGGACAACTAAGACTCCAAAAAGTAGGGCTTAAATTTCCTTATTTAAATACCGATTTTAAAATAAAGAATTACTCTAAAGTTGTTCTAAAAAACAATAAAATTCTTTTTAATGAACATGAATTCTCGGATACTAAATATAATACTAAAGGCTATTTGTCAGGAAGTATTTTTCATGAAGGTCTGAATAAATGGAACTTAGACCTAAATATTCACAGCAATCGTTTACTTGTTTTAAATACAACTTCAATAGACAATGACCTTTACTATGGAAAGGCATTTATTAATGGAAAAGCTGTTTTCAAAGGTCCTACCGATAAACTATTTATTGGCGTTACAGCATCGAGTGAAAAAGGAACACAATTTAAAATTCCGATTTCAGACACCGAAGACATATCAGGAGACCATTCCTATATTCATTTCATAACTCCTGAAGAAAAAGAAGCTGCTAATAAAGGAGGTAAAGTAACTTTTGAGGATCTCAAAGGTCTCGAAATGCAATTTGACCTTGATATTAATAAAAATGCAGAAGTCGAAGTTGTTGTCGATCCTGTATCTGGAAGCTCATTAAAAGGATCTGGTGCAGGAACTTTACTTTTTGAAATTAACACAAGAGGAAAGTTTAACATGTGGGGAGATTTCATAGCCTATAAAGGCTCTTATGACTTTAGATACAAAGGACTTGTCTCTAAACGTTTTGATGTAAAACCTGGAGGCAGTATCAATTGGAATGGAAACCCTACAGGAGCACAACTTAACTTAGAGGCCGTATATAACACTAAAGCTAACCCTTCTATACTACTAGAAAACAATGCTGTAAATCAAAAAATAGATGTCAAAGTAATCACACTATTAAAAGGGGAATTGTTAAAACCAAACTTAGATTTCCAAATTGAATTTCCAACAGCAAGTGCTACTATAAGAAGTGAACTTGGCTATTTATTAGCAGACCAAAGTACTAAAGAACAACAAGCCTTATCGCTGATGAGTCAAGGGCAATTTTATGCAGACACTCTTTTTGGAGATCAAGCAATTACTGAAAATCTTTTTGAACGAGCATCGAGTATTGTAAATAGCTTATTCTCTAGCGATGAAGACAAATTTACTGTAGGATTAGATTATATTCAAGGAGATCGATCAGCAGATCAAGAAATTTCAGATCGTTTTGGAATATCCGTTACTACAAAAATTAGCGATCGTATTTTAGTAAATGGTAAAGTGGGTGTCCCAGTGGGAGGAATTTCTGAATCTGTAGTTGTAGGTGATGTACAAATAGACTTTTTACTAAATAAAGATGGAAGTCTCAGAGCAAATATTTTCTCTAAACAAAATGATATTCAATTTATTGGAGAAGCAGATGGTTATACACAAGGTGTTGGTTTATCTTACTCCTATGATTTTAATTCATTTAAATCACTTATTCGAAGTATTCTATCCAAAAACCAAAAATCCGAATAATGAGCACGCTCTTACTGATTAAATATTTGGTATTACTTATCTGTTGCATCTGTTGGACAATAACTTACATAGAGTGTATTCGTATAGGTTTTTCTCAAAAAACCTGTAGTATGCCTTTTGCAGCACTGGCTTTAAATATTACATGGGAAATATTCAATACTTATAAAGGTATTGAAATTGTTGGTTTTTACCATATAAGCACCATTTTTGATGCTTTATGGTTTTTTCTAGATATAGGAATTTTAACCACATACCTTCTTTACAGTTCGCGTAAACAAAAAGTTAAACCTTGGTTATTTTATTTTGAAAGCACCGTTATGATTATTACTTGTATGGGCTTTCAGTGGTACTGTTATAGGTTATTAGGTGCAATACCTGGAGCACTTTACTCTAGTGGACTCATGAATTTTATAATGTCTATACTCTTTATTAAGTTATTATATCGTCGTAAAAACTGTAAAGGACAGTCGTTAAGTATTGGTATTAATAAAGCTATTGGAAGCCTTGCAGCTTCAATACTTGTAGGAGGTATTGGTGTTAACCAATTAGGAGGGGCATACCGAGTATTGCTACTACTAGGAGGAATTACATTTTGTATTGATTGTTATTACATTTATTTACTTTGCCAAAGAAGTAAAAGTACCCTAAGACTTCGTTACTTTTGTAAACAATTAAGATAAACCTAATCAAATTTACTGTATGAAGGTTACCGATCATTTTAAAGCTTCAAAAGATAAAACTTTATTTTCTTTTGAGATTGTACCTCCTCAAAAAGGAAGTAATATTCAAGAATTATATAAAAACATCGATCCTTTAATGGAATTTAATCCTCCATTTATTGATGTAACAACCTCTAGAGAGGAATATATTTACATTGAAAAAGACGGTCTTTTTGATCGTAAAATAACACGAATGCGTCCTGGAACAGTAGGTATCTGTGCATCATTACAACACAAATACAATGTAGATGCCATCCCTCATGTACTTTGTGGTGGGTTCACAAAGGAAGAAACCGAATATTTACTTGTGGACTGTCACTATCTAGGTATTGATAACTTAATGGCATTACGTGGAGATCCAATGAAAGGGGAAAAATACTTCAAACCTACAAAAGGAGGAAACACCTACGCCTCTGATCTGGTATTGCAAATAGATGCTCTAAATAAAGGGAAGTTCTTACACGATAACAAAGAAATAACCTACAAACCAGACTTTTGTATTGGTGTAGCTGGATACCCTGAAAAACATATAGAATCCCCAAGCTTAGAAGCCGACTTAAAACGTCTTAAAGAAAAAGTAGATGCTGGAGCTCATTATGTAGTAACACAAATGTTTTTTGATAACCAACGATATTTTGACTTTGTAAATGCTGCGAGAGCAATAGGAATTGACGTACCTATAATACCTGGTATAAAGCCTGTTGCTGTAAAAAAACATTTACATCTACTACCACAAGTATTTTGGTTAGATATGCCACAACATTTGATTACTGAAATTGAAAAGGCAAAAAACAATAAAGAAGTACGTCAGATTGGTGTAGAATTTGCCATACAACAATCTAAAGAACTCATTGAATTTGGAGTACCATGTTTGCATTACTATTCCATGGGGAAATCTGATAATGTATACAATATTGCAAAAGCACTATTTTAACAAAAATTCTACGAATTAATCTTTTAAATCAAAAAAACAAATCATTATAAACTAAAATCCCCTTAATAAAACAGTACACTTTGTTTTTGTTTTATTAAGGGGATTTCAATATATAATTAGCACCTATTAACTAAAAGCCAAACCTCCATTAATATCAATATTATTTCCAGTAAGGAAAGAAGCTTCTTCAGAGGCAAGATACGCTACTAAATCAGCTACTTCTTCAGCTTTTCCTTCACGACGCAATGGCGTAGCATTGGCAACTTTAGTACGCACTTCATCTTTGGTAAAATCGTCATGGAATTTGGTAGCAATCATTCCTGGATTTAACGCATTCACACGAATGCCTTTAGGCCCTAATTCTTTGGCTAGTCCTCTAGAAAAAGTCATTACTGCCCCTTTTGAAGCCCCATATAAGGTAGCTCCTGGCCCGCCGCCATCTCTTGCGGCCTGAGAAGCAAAATTAATAATCGAACCACCTTTACCCATTAATGGCTCAAAAGCCTGAGATACAAAAACCGCCGATTTAAAATTCACATCCATTAAAAGATCATAGAACTTCTCATCGATTTCTTGCAAGGATTTACGTGCAAAAAGCCCCCCTGCAACGTTTACTAGAATATCCACTTTCTCACCAAAGGCCTCTACGGTCTTTTCTTTTAAGCCTTTAATATCGTCTAGTTTGGTAGCATCGGCTTGGGCGTAAACAGCTTCTCCACCCTTTTCTTTGATGAGTTTCACGGTTTCTTCAGCTTCGGCTTCCACATCAAAATAATTGACCATGACTTTAGCACCTTCACTGGCTAGTTTTAATGAAATGGCTCTTCCTATATCACGAGCACCGCCTGTAACTACGGCCACTTTTCCTTTTAATTTCATAAATATGTTTGAATGGGTTATTTTATTTTTTTTAATTGCCTAATTGGCATCTTTTTATTTAAGAGCTTGTTTAAACTGAATACGAACTGTAATTCAAAAGTTTAAGGTTTTGGTTTACTTTTAAATGATGCACATATCGAGATATGTAAAATCTTTTTAAAGTGATCCAAGTTCTTAAAATTTTGGATTACAGGAAGTAGTAA
>WTKB01000085.1 GCA_011524575.1 Aquimarina sp. | reverse complement strand
TTAAATAAGATGAAAAAAATTATTCCTTTTGTTTTAATAGGCTTTTATATGTCAAGATCTGAGTATTCTAGTGATCAGATAGATATTTTCAGAAAAGAGAGTGTTAACTATAAATTTTATTTAACATATAATATTTCTAACAAAGAATTTGATTCTAATTGGAATATCTACTATCCAAAAGGCTTTTAAAAGATTCCACAAGTTTTAAAGTATAATCGAAGTAATAATCAAACCCATTATTTTTTTCAGTCATTAAAGTATCAACAACACTTTCCCAGTTTTCTTTTTGTAAATCTTTATGGTCTGGTAATTTATTTAAAAAGTTTAATGGAACTCTTTTTGCTTCAAATATTTCACTAATTAAAAATATATTATCTTCCAATGTGAGGTCTATATTAAATTGATTAGATAAGTTCCAAATATCATATAAATCTCTAGCTCTTCCTTTTGGTTTGGCAGAAGAAACAATATTTTTATATTCAGGAAGTGATTGACATAGTGCCCTAAGTTTCTCTATAACGATCATTTCAGGAGTATAAACTCTTAGTACTGTACCTTCTAAATCGTATTTTTTAGATTTTTTGATGTATTCAAAACTACTTATATCTATAGAAAATTTAGTGGATTGATTTTTGATTTTTATTGCGTTCCTACGTGTTTTTTCAATGTCTTCAAAAAAATTTTCATCTTGAGTTATTTTGAATTCTATGTTATATCCTTTCCATTCTCTAATAGAACTTGATTTTGGTTTTTCTTTAAGTTTAACATCAAATACTGTATGCTGGTGCTTAGAAAACTCATCATTTAGAATTGCATATAATTCTGAGTCTAATCTTTTATACTCAAATTCTGTAAAGTCATTTTCCATAGAGAAATCAATATCCATTGATGCTCTATCTGTGATTTTATATACTAATTGGAGTGCGTTTCCACCTTTTAACACAAGTCCATACATTAATTTCTCATCACTCATTAGTGCTCTTATTGTTAGTGTTTTAATCTTATTTAGTTCCATAAAAGTGTTTTTTTAATAAAGTTATGTGTTTTTATACATTTGTATAACACCTTTGGGAAGGTCGAAAATCACAAAGGTGTTATGGATCAGCATAGGCTTCCTACCTTGTAGGTTTCCTACTATCAAGCTTTATTAAGCAAGCACTACTTCAATAAATTGCAGTAGTGTTTGTATTAAAGCTAGAGTTATCAATAAAGAATCTTTATTCATTTTTCTAGTATTTAAGGTTAGACAATCATTTATATACTTTAATTCTAATTTTCAAGCGAGGTAATATACTACCGCATCTATGTATTATTCAAAATCATTAATTCTGATGTGACAGGTAGGTCTTTTTAATTCTGTTTGAGTGTAAGGTTATCAACCTTACAGAAACCTCATTTTTTGAGCCGTGGATTTTCATTTAGAATTAAATTGTCATGTATAGGGTTTTCAACCTTAGAAAAACCTCTATTTTATTTTTTTCACAAATAAAGTGAGTAACTATATTTTCAAAAAGGACATCGTTTTTGTAAGTGTTTTCTGGATCATAATATCCAATATTTTTACTTTTTTAAATCTTTTATAAATTGATTGAAGCTTTAATTTTTTTTAGATTAAAACTTACTATCTATATTTTGGTTTTAAATATAGACAGCTGAAATTCAAAATCCCTTTAGATTTTAACTAGAGATGTTCCACTATAGGTAATAGTGGAACTTTTTTACTTTCAATCGCCTTTATTTTAGGTAGTATTTCGAAAGGATCTTTGGTTAAAATGTTACACTTCTCTTAGATAAGTGTAACATTTTTGTTTTTTAGGCTAAATTTGGGGTATGGATTTATACGATGAAAAAGGGGAAAGGCTCTATTTAAACAAATCAGAAAGGGTTTCATTTGAGATGGTTGCACGTAAAAGGAAACGAACACAACGGACTTTTGCACTTGTACTGCTGCATACAGGGTGTAGGATTTCTGAAGCTTTGAGTTTGATGTATTCTAGTATTGATTTTAATGCGAAATGTATCACAATAGAATGTTTGAAGAAACGCAAAAATGGCGTGTTTCGTGCTGTGCCAGTTCCCGATTATTTTTTAGACACATTGGATTTGGTACATGGGATTAAGGAATCAAAAAAAGACCAGTTACTTTGGCTATGGAGTCGTCAGCATGCTACACGCATTATTAAAAGTATCATGGATGAAGCAGGTATTTATGGAGCTATGGCAAGTCCTAAAGGTTTACGTCATGGATTTGGAGTGTATGCCATTTCCGAATGTCGAATATCTCTAAATCTAGTTCAAAAATGGCTAGGTCACGCAGATATGAAAACAACAGCTATTTATGCAAATGCAGTAGGAGATGAGGAAAGGAATATTGCAGCTCGAATGTGGGGGGAGTCAATAAAGTAATTTAAATGATAGTATTTAAGGCGATTGAAAGTAAATATTAAACCTGTGTTTACTTCTCTTTGGGTTTGTGGTTGTGTCGCATGCCGCGGGCTTCCATTCTTTGTAGTGAAAACGCAATCAATAGGTTAAATATGCGTTTTCACCACAAAGAACGGCTAATTTGAAAGTGTATTAATGGGCATTTGGTTTTAATTCGGGCATTAGGGTTTATTTATGAGCATTTCGGATATAAAAAAAAATACTTTAAGGCTTAATATTAAGAAATAATTAGTTGTTTAATGTGTTGTTTTATAGGTGTTTGATATAAAAAAAACGTAAAAAAATTAAAACGTTTTACCGTTTAAACGGAATAAATTTCGTATATTTACATAAGTAAAAAGCCCTTTGGAACGGCAATTCCAAAGGGCTAAATTAAAAATTCAATCATCCAAAATTAAATTTAAAATCATGGCAAAGGTAAGCATTTACGAAGCAATTTTACAAGCAATTGACACTGTAAAATTAGAAGATTACAAAGACTACATTAGACCTGAATTTAAACAGGATCTAGCCCCATTTAATCCATTTAGTAACAATTTTTACACAGGATCTAATAAGTTTATTTTAAGTATTTATCAAAGGTTTGGAGTAGTAAAAACAAATAAATACGGAACATTTAAACAAATAAAAGAAGCAGGAGGGAAGCTTAAAAAGGGAGCAAAACATTTTAAAGTATTCCATTATTCAAAATATTATTTTGATGAGAAAACAAAAAAAAGAGTATCTCAAAAAAAATATGAAAATCTTACTGAAAAGCAACAAGATGAAATCAGTATTAAATCTTATGTAAAGTACTTTCAAGTATTTAATTTACAAGATGTAGAAAACATAGAGTTCCTGGATAAACTAGACTATCCAAAAACAGCTCTTGCCCCCTTAAATGACCAAATAGAAACATTTGTAGCCAAGACAAACGCTGAAATTAAAACAGTACAAACAGATGTAGCTTATTACGACCCTAAAGATGATTTTATAGGAATGCCCCCAATAAATGCTTTTATAGATATGCAAAGCTATTACTCAACTTTGTTTCACGAATTAATACACTGGACAGGTGCAGAATCACGCTTAAAAAGAAATTTCAAAAGTGATAAAAAAAGTTACGCTTTTGAGGAATTAATAGCGGAAATAGGGGCAATATTATTATATACTAAATTTGATAATTACACGGCTTTTAAATCTTCACTAGCTTACATTAAAAGCTACTTAAACAAGCTCGATAAAGAAGAGCAACAAGACCAGCTAAAAGAAGCCTATTTAAAAGCTAGAGATGCTGAAAAGTATCTTGAAAAGCCAAAATTAGTTTTTGTTCTTTAGAATGAAAAAAACATACTGTACCTACTTAATATAGTGGGTACAGTGCTAAAAATCTTTAGGGTTAAAAAACATTTTCAGCACCTCACTTTTAAAAAGTGAGGTGCTGAAAAAAAAAAGGACTCGCTAACGCTCAAATTTTTAATTTTAATAAAATTTAAAACTATGAAACAAGAAAATAAAGAAGAAGCTAAAAAAGTGCCATTCTCAACCTTGATAGAAAGTGATTTACGAAAAGATATTAAAAGGCTTTGCATCATCAATGAATGGAAATATGATGATTTTTTAAATGAAGCTTATAAGGCTTTAAATAAAAAAAGCTCTTAGTTTAAGTATAACTAGCGACTGTGTAATTTTCTTTGAGCGATCAAAGAAACAAAATCGGTGCGAGCCGCACGGGCGAAAATCTGTACTCAGAAATTGTATATTATTTATATATTGACATCAGTATATCTAAAGTAAAAAAATGTTCCACTATTATCAATATTGGAACATTTTTATTTTATACATCTTATTTACGATCATCTAGGACATATAAAAAAAACCTACCGCAAGGCTCAATACGGTAGGTTAGTGTTCAAAATTAAGACATGATCTTAGAGCCGATATTTAAAGTTTTTCTGCACAGGCATCAATCCGCTTTGCTAAGTCTTTTAAAGCTTCTTTTAAGTTTAATCTTTCATCTTCTGTAAATCCTCCTTTACTGTCTCTACCCTCAAATTTATGATATATCCATGATCGGGATCTACCAAAGTATTTTTTAGAAATGTTTGCCCAAACTACATCTACGATAATATCAGACACTAAATTTTTAACCGTTGTTTTTTCTTGTAAAGTACTCATAAATTTATGTTTTTTAGCTCCCCTATTTATAGGGGAGCAGATTAATTTTTATTCGTCATCCATTAATTCAGCTAACAATCTATTGATGTACATTTCTAGATTAATTGACTTTGGATAGGTGTTTCTAAAGTTTCTAATTGTTTGAATTAGGTCTTTTTCTTTTTCGGTTAAAATCATGATTTACTAATTAAAATTGAACACTACAAATATAATCATCTTTTGGTGATTTACCAAACTTTAAACCACTTTTTACATTAAATAAACTTATTTAATATATTTGTTTAATAAACTTATTTAGTATAAAAACTTATATATTAAAAAATAATGATAACTATTTCAATAATAAATCAAAAGGGAGGCGTTGGAAAGACAACTACAGCTTTAAATATCGCTTCTTACCTTTCAAATTCAAATAAAATATTAGCAATTGATTTAGATAAACAAGGTAACTTATCTGATAATTTAGGAGTAACAGAACCCAGTACAACAATAGAAGATTTGTTTTTAAAAAACGACTTTGAAATTGTACCAGTAAAAGAAAATTTAGATCTGATACCTGCAAATATTGATTTTGCGGGTATAGATTTAAAGATACAAAATGAACTCTCCAGAGAGAAAATTTTGGGTGGAGCTTTACAAGATTGTCAAGACAAATATAATTATTGTATTATAGATTGTCCGCCCGACATTAATTTAATTACGATTAATGCACTTTCAACCTCCGATCATATAATCATACCAATCAAAGCAGATTCTTTTTCTATGAAAGGAATTGATAAAATGTTAGATTTTATAATCAAGGTAAGAGAGAGTATAAATCCTAAGTTATCAATATTAGGAATACTCATTTGTCAATATTCTGAAAATTTGACTATTTCAAAATCTATCTTAGAAGAGATAAAAAAGAACAATTGGCAAACGGCTTTATTTGAAACTAAGATTAGAAAAAATACCGCAGTCGAAAAATCACAATACTATAATAAAAGTGTGTTTGATTTTGACCCCAAATCTAGTGCAGCTATAGACTATACTAATTTGTGTGAAGAAATTAAAAATAAACTTATTTAACATATAAAATTATAAATTAAATAAAATTATTATATGAGTTTAGACGATTTATTATCAGGTAATAGTAAAAATAAAACGAATAGAAAAAGTACTAATAATGAACCAAAAAAGCAACTAAATAAAGAGGAAGAAAAGGAATACAAGACCCTTTATTTGAAAAAAAAAGACATTGAATTGTTTAATAAAATTCTGCTAACACAGAAGTTACAAAAGAGGAAATACACTATTTCTGATTGCTTTGGAGAGGCTGTAGAGCTGTTAGCTAAGAATAAAAAAATAGAATACACTTAAGACATGAAAAAGTATATCATTCTTTACGAAAGTAAGGAATACAAATGTATGTATCACGTGAGAGATCACGCAGATACATTAGAACAAATACAAGTTCTAAAAGACAAGTATAGTGACGAAAACAAAAAATATCATACTGGAGAGTATAATCGAGAGCTTGGGCTATTCTACATTGGTCATGGAGAAAAGAAGCAACAAGTGGAACATTGCAACTTTTTATAAATGAAAAAAATACCCCCCTTTCTCCTACTCTTCTTTTCTTTAGTATCTTGCAAGAGTTCGTATCACAATCCTATCCAAGATAAACGAGAAGAAATACTACATCAAGATAGACAAGAAATAGAAATAGAGCTACAGCAAGAAATGTGGCAGCAAGACCAACAATAATTTATACAAGAAAATGAAGAATTTAATTAAATACATACTATTAGCATCTATTACACTATTTACAAGCTCTTGTGATCCTGATAACGAGGACGACTTTCCAGCCTTTCAAAATCCTGTAGATTTTGAAACGAATATTAACAGTAATACTTTTTTTGTCTCAGAAATTTACGCAGAGGATGGTTTAGATTTAGATTTAGATGGAGTAAAAAATGAATTTGTAATACAAGAAGAATTACGTAATAATAGGAATATTGAAAATGGGTGTTTCAGTCATCAAATTACATTTGTAAATAGTACCTATGTAGTCGATTCTAAAATATCAGCACAGTATTTAGAAGCTTGCCAAACAGGGCAAGAAGAAATAGGAACAGTAAAACTAATTCAAGGTACATTTGTAGAATTTACTGGTGGTTTAGATGTTATACTCAAACATCTTAATTACTCAAATATGAAAATGGTACTTTATAAATCTGTTAATTCTGCAATAGTACTAACAATAAGTTACACAGATAATCAAGAAGAAAATCAAGTCGTTAAATTAATATTAAGGAATATAGATTTTCAAACCGAAATGGATTATAGGGAGTATATAAGACAGTTAGTTAACTAGAATACAAAAAAAGAGGGCTTGCAATTTGCAAGTCCTCTTTTTTTTATAGAAGCTTTTACATATTAATTCTGTGTTCCATTGTATTCATTAGAGCTTATGCCTTCTGAATCTATAACAGTTACAAAGAAATCAGATTCACTACTATGGTGTATCCTACTTCCTTTTTGTTCATACCATTTAGCCTCTAAATAAGTATAATAGTAATAACGTTTAGGGTCGTTAAATTCTCCATACTGTTCGCCTCTATCTATTCTCCCAAAATCGTCTGGAAAATCAAAAAAGCGAGTATGTTCGTTTCCATTCTTATCAAACCAATTTAACTTAATTTGATTCATATTAGACCCATTGAATGCTTCGCAATATTTATTGTCAAATGGTTCAGTAATTACAAATTTAGTATTGTACTCATTACCTTTTATCCCCCCTTGATCTCGACTATCAGGCTCTATTTTACCCCATGCAACGGGGAGCTTGTAAATATCATGTGTATGGCTTGTAGTCCTAACCTCTCCGCTTTTATTGGATACCGTGAAAACTATTGTAAAATCTTCACTATCGGTTACTTGTAGTGCTAAACGAATTTGTTTTTGTTCTTCGTCAATTTTGATAAGTTCTTCTGGTTCGTAACGAGTTCCTGTACCAGCTCTCATATAACCATGATCTTCACTATCTGTAAAATGGTAACTTATTGTGTATTCGTCTTTTAAGTCGAATAAAGACTCAATCTCAATAGTATAATATATTTCGTCGTATTGCTTTTTTTGGATGTGGGAATCGTCAAAAAAGCTGTTTAGTTCAAATTCTTCTTTTTTAAATTCGATTTGTACATCGTCTGTTTTATCCTCTGCACCTGATGTATTAGCACTTACAAAAAAGTCTATAGTATAGCTCTTGTACTCTTCACCATAAAACGTAAATAGCATTTCTCCTGATTGAACTTCAAAAGATTGACCCCTTGTGATCTTTTGACCGTTCCAATCGAAATAGCCATTTTCGTTACTTTCAAAATAGACCGTATAAGTATCATTTACCACAGGAAATTCATTTAAACGAAGATATACAGGTACTCCAATGCCTAATAGTTCAGTAGTTTGTGTACTCACCGCATTAAAGGAGTACTTATTCTCAATCACAGCAATACGTGTATTGTCTGTGATTATTTGACCATTAGAATCTCTCAATGTAAATTCAAGTTCAAAGTTACCCTCTACATTCGATACAGCATAAAAATTTGTAGTTCCTGTATTGATTTTAAAGTAACTAGATTGATTTACTGGAGAGTTATTAATAGCATCATAAAGCACAATATCTGAGTTATTCGATGTGTAACTTAATTCATACGTTACCCCCTCATAGTTCCCTTGTTCTAGTAAGTTTACCGTTACTGTGCTTTGTTCTTTTGTAAGCACTTCTGCTGTTGCCGTTACTTTAAAATCTAAATCCAAATCAATAGCAGTAATATTGATTAGCACAGGTTCTGAACTATTGCCGTAACGATCTGTAACTGTAAATTCTAGAGTATGACGACCTTTTTCAAGTGGCGTAAATTCAAAGCTAAAGTTACCTTTCTGCACAGATTGGGGAGTATTCGCACTCAATCCATAAATTGCCCCATTCCCTGTAATCTGAGTATAGATTATATTATAGCTTGATAATGTATTTAGATTATCGAATAGATTAAAATTAATCGTATTTGCTTGATTTACAAATACACTTTGATTTTCAGAACTTCCTGAAAATTGAAAGTTTGCATTAGTAATATTGATAGTTACCGTATCTGTTATAATTTGTCCGTATTCGTCAGAGACACTAAATATAATCTCATTTGTGCCGACTTCCTCAGACGAAAAAGTATAAGCATAAGTACCATTTTTGATAGTATTTGATTTCCCAAATGCTACAGGTGAACCGTTCAATTTTAGCACCCCTTTATTACTTGTACTACTTTCTCCGAAAGTTTCAGTTAATGTGTATGTTACATCACTTTTAAAACCCTCAAGGTTTAAATAAACCGCAGTTTCTTGTCCTTGTTCTAAAACCAAATTCTCAGCCTCTACATTCACTGTGAAAGGCGAATTTACAACATCAATCAATACCGTTTTTTCAAACGAAAAACCGTTACTATCCTTAAACGTAAAGATTAATTCCTTTAGCCCTATTTCCTGAGAACTAAAGTTATATATCTTCTTTTCAATTGCCGTTATTTCCTTTGGGTCGTTTGCTAAAATGTTAGTATTTGATAGTTTAACTTCTCCAGTTCCTATACTATTTTCACCATATCGATACGATACGGTATAGTTTAAATCTTCGTCTGTGTTTAAGACTTCTAAAGATATATTAGTTTCTGTACCAACTTCAATAGTGTTTTTTAGACTAATAACATTAGCATTAAATTCTGCATGTTCCGTGGTGTAGTCGATCAGCTCTACCAGTTCACGCCCGAAATTATCACTTAAATACACCTTTGCTTGAATTTCCCCAAGTGATTTTGGTACAAATCGATAGTTAAATTTTAAATACTTTTTTAACTCAATTTTAGGTAAATCTACTTCTATATCAGTATCTAATACATTGTTTTCATAGTCAATAAAATGACCCTCACCTTTTAGGATTTCATACTTAAAATAATAGTTTACACTTGTAACAGTGTGGATTGGTTGTACTTCAAAATTTACGTTTAACGTATCTTGTAAATGCCCTCTTTGGGCGTAACTGGAGACCGTTGTATAATCAAAATTAGTGATAATTTTACCCTCGAAATCCTTTGTACAGGAGCTTGTAAATAGGGCTAACAAAGCAAGTATAAATAGTGTATTTCTCATTGTTTTAACTCTTTAATTTTCAAATAATCGTACTCTAACCCCTGCACCAAAATAAGGGCGGAAATCTCCTAGTGTGCTGTTAGGTTCGTAAAATTCCTTAATCACTAGAATAGCGTAAATGTAATTACTTAGTATATAGTTTAATTCTGCCCCAACGAATGCCCCAAATAGCATTTTAGATTCCGTGTCTATTACTGCCCCATCATCCAATACTGTGTTGTTTGCGTTCAGTTCCTCGTAACCTATCGTTAAACCACCGCCAGTAAACAGTGCTAGACGATCTCTACGACTTTTAGTTTTGATTAGCTTGTAATCCATACCCAAACCAAAATTAACGCCTGTATAGGGTATATCAAACCCCGAACTTGTATCAATAGCATTATTGTAATGTATTTTACCATTCATGCGCAGCGTTTTAGCTTGATTGATAATTTGATTGTAGCCTAATGCCAGACCCCAGCCGTCCTCTGTGTATCCTCCAGAGGCGGACAAGCTCGCCTCGTATTGTGCGTGAGCTGCCGTTGTGATGATTACTAAAATCACCGATAAAAATATATTTTTCATCTGTTTTTAAAAATGCAAATATAGGTAATTGCCTATTAGTAAAATGTTAAATAATAGTCGTTTAAAGTGTTAAAAGCTTGTAGAATGCTATTAACTACTATCTAGTTTGAAGATGAAAAGGAAGTAAAAGCATTTGATTAAATGCCATGAAAAAGATATTTTTGTCCCCACAACTTTATTAAATTTTTTATTAAGGTTTTAAATTTTTTCATTAGGGGTGCTTGCCGTGCAAAGTTCGCACCCCTATTTTTTTGGTTTAAAGTTAAATTTTTTTATTTAGTTTTTTACGTTTTTACACTCCCCTATTCACTTACATTTTTTTGATTTCCAAGATTTCCAAGTAGTCCAGATACATTAAATTTTTGTTTTGTATCTTCTTTCTCTTCTACTGTAGTTAACTTTTTAGCTTGCTGTATAAAGAAACCTGCTTTATTTGTAATACCAAATTCACGCACCATTTTATTAATATTCCTTAGTTGATCTTCACAGTCTGAAAGCTCAAAGAATGCTTTAATAGTGTCAGTATTGTTTTTAATTCCCTTTTCTGTAATATCGAAGTGATGCTTTAAATATTCAATTTGATTCTTGTTAAATGTCCATTGTAAAGACATTTGATTTTGCAAATCTTTCTTTTCTAAATCAGGATCAACATTCTTTGCAATTTTATAGACTTTGAAATTAATATGCGTAATCTTACGACCTGTTTTGCAAGGTTCAAAATGAAATGAAATTGGAGATACTTTGTCTAATTCTTTTTTAGATGGCTGTAAAATACGTTTAATAAAATCAGAAGGACGATTTTTATATTTATCTTCAATACAAAACATCTTTTTTAATTCTTCAATAGAATACTTTATTTGTTGTTTTTCTTTGCCTGAAAATAATTCATAAAAACGCATAGCATAAGTGCTCTCTAATTGAAAAGCTATTTTAAGTTCATATTTCCTAAATCCTTTTGAGAAATCTAAAAAGCTATGATAAATCTCTGGAGCAAGTCGAAACTTTACAAAGCTTTCATATTTCAATATTTTAGGTCTTTCGATTAAACTAAATGGTTGCCACACCTTATCATCTTCGTAAGTTATTTCTTTCTTTTTAAGGTCATTTAAAGCCTTTTTAATACGTTCGTAATTATGATCTTCTTCATCCTTTAGAAATAACTTAATAGGAAGTGTAAAGTCCCTATCTTTTGTAGAATTTACATCTATAGAGTATTTATAATTTAGCTTCTTCCCTTTTATTTCAGATTGTAAAACTTCAATAATTCTATAAAGGATTCTTTTTTCATAGACAGAAAAAGAGTAGTAAGCAGCTGTTAAGA
>WTKB01000232.1 GCA_011524575.1 Aquimarina sp. | reverse complement strand
AATCATAATATTCCATTTCATAGAAAAGAAAACAACATCTGGGCATTTAATGCACATTTTGATGCTTCAAAACCCACCATACTTTTAAACTCTCATCACGACACGGTAAAACCTAACAAAAATTACACCCGTGACCCTTTTGAAGCCACGCTAGACGACGGAAAATTATACGGATTAGGGAGTAATGATGCAGGAGGTTGTTTGGTGTCTTTAATGGCTACTTTCGCGTATTTTTATAAGAAAAAAGATCTTAATTACAATCTATTACTGGCAACTACTGCGGAAGAAGAAATTTCTGGTGATAACGGCGTTAGAAGTATTTTATCTGAAAAACACTTTGAGACTATTGAATTTGGTATTGTAGGTGAACCTACTTTACTAGACCTTGCTATTGCCGAAAAAGGACTGGTGGTAATGGATATTAAAGTTATAGGAACTTCTGGGCACGCTGCACATATTTATGACAATCAAGCCATGATGCGTGCTACTGATGTACTTCAATGGTTTAAAAATTACGAATTTCCAAAAGTTTCCAAACAACTAGGAAAAGTAAAAATGACCGTTACTCAGGTGCAAGCAGGATCACAACACAATGTCGTGCCTTCTGAGGTCAATTTAGTAGTTGATATTCGGGTAAATGACAAATACACCAATAAAGAAATTTTTGAAACCATCAACACCGCTATTGGTTCTGAATACATCACTGTAACCCCAAGATCTTTACGATTAAACAGTTCTTCCATACCTGAAGATCATGCTATTGTGCAAGCCGGTATTGCTCTTGGCAAAACGGTTTATGGATCTCCTACTATTTCTGATCAAGCAAATTTCTTAAATTTCCCATCATTAAAAGTAGGCCCAGGAGATAGCAAACGCTCTCATTCCGCAGATGAATTTATTTATTTACAAGAAATCGAGGAAGGTATAAAAACCTATATTGCATTACTTGATGCTATTTTATAATATTTTAATAATTAATTGGTATAAACCCCCACACGTTATATGAAACTTTGGAGTAAAGGACTACCCACAGACCAAAAAATAGATACATTTACCGTTGGAAATGATCGAATTCTTGACTTAGTTATTGCCAAATATGATGTCCAAGGCACACTTGCTCATGCTAAAATGCTTTGTAAAATCGGTATTTTATCTGATAAAGACCTTGCTGATATTGAGGCTGCCTTACAGGAATTAAATCAAGAAATTGAAGCTGGTACTTTTGAAATCTCAGAAGAATTTGAAGATGTACATTCAAAAATAGAATTTGAACTTACCACTCGTATTGGTGATGCAGGAAAGCGTATTCATACCGCTCGGTCTAGAAATGACCAAGTGCTTACTGCCATGCACTTATATCTAAAAGACGAAATACAGGAAATAAAAAACCTTACAAAACAACTTTCAAAAGTACTTTTAGACGCTGCTGAAAAATACAAAGAAGTATTATTACCTGGTTACACGCACTTACAAATTGCTATGCCAAGTTCTTTTGGCTTGTGGTTTTCTGCGTATGCGGAAAGTTTGGTGGATGATATTTACTTTTTAAATGCCGCTTACAAAGTAGTGGATCAAAACCCACTAGGGAGTGCTGCGGGGTATGGAAGTTCTTTCCCAATAGACCGAGAACACACCACTAAAAACTTAGACTTTGCAACGCTAAAATACAATGTAGTAGCGGCACAAATGAGTAGAGGAAAAGCAGAGAAATCAACGGCTTTTGCTCTTAGTAGTGTATCGGGTACGCTTTCTAAAATGGCTATGGATGTATGTTTATATATGAGCCAAAACTTTGGCTTTATGAGTATTCCTTCGGAGTTTACTACAGGATCAAGCATTATGCCTCACAAGAAAAACCCTGATGTTTTTGAACTTATCCGAGGGAAATGTAACCGCATACAAGCATTGCCTTACGAAATCACCTTACTTACCAATAACCTGCCTAGTGGTTACCACAGGGATTACCAACTTTTAAAAGAAGGACTCGTACCCGCACTTCAAGACATTAAAGCCTGTTTGGAACTGGCTATTTACGCACTGAAAAACGTTGAGGTCAACGCAAATATACTTGACGATGATAAATACGATTATTTATTTAGTGTAGATACCTTAAATACGCTAGTGCAAGAAGGCATGACCTTTAGAGATGCTTATGTAAAAATTGGTTTGGATATTGAAAATGGCAATTATGAACCTACCAAAAATACGAAACATACTCATATTGGGAGTATTAATAATTTAGGATTGGAGCAAATTGCGAAGAAGTTAGAAAAAGCTTAAGTATTATTTGTTTTTAATGAAAAGGCACTATTGCAAGGTTTGTGGTAGTGTCTTTTTTATATATTAATTTCTAAATTTTCTTATTTGTTTGATTACAAATAATATACTTATAGTTTTTACTCATCTAACTTAGTATAATTAAATATCAAATGTTTTAGAACTCCAATTTCAATATGATTGGATTCAAAATAATCTTTATGCAAATCATTCTTTTTCGAATTCAGAGTTTGAGTGTTTCTTTTGTCTTTAATTAGTAATTTATTAATTCCTTTTACAGTTTTGTTTACATTACCTTGAAGTAAGAAGCCTAACATACAACCAGATGGATATTTTTTGGAAGTAAACCTGTCCATACCATCATCTATATAACTTCTTTTAAGTCCGGAATCGTTTTCTTTTAATCGTTTAGCTTCAAAAAAATACTTAAACTCTAGTTTTGAAGTTATATTAGACATTCTTAAATCCACTCTTAATAATTTATCAGCAAATCCTTTCTTTTTATTTGTTGTAGTTGATAAATGAAACTCTCTAGTTACGGATATAGACCACTGTAACCTTTTAGGATTACAATCTAACTTTTCACAAAGTTCTTGTGAGATATCATTTTCATTCCAATCTAATTGGATTATTTTTTCATTTATCGTTACCTGATAAGCGTCTATTATTAGACTGAAACATTTAAACTCAAATGCCTTTTTGAATTTTTCGTGAATATTCGTATCTAATGCCATAATTAACTCTCGTTTAAAATTTCAAGAATTAATTCAGAAGCATCTTCTAATGCCATTGATTGTGACCAGAATCTTCGTTGATTTGGTCTAATAATATAAATATATTTCCCTGTTTTATAATTAAGTTTTTTTCTAAAAAAGATATTGGTTGCTTTTTCTTCCCATAAGTATTTATCGAGTTTTTTTAATTCCTCATCAATAAATTCATTTGATTGAAAAGTTTCACTTTTCTTTTCATCAAAAGAAATTTTAATCATCATTAATGGGGTGAACCTATTGATATTATTATAAATTGTAGCATTTGCAAATAAATCTTGCCCATTAAGAAAATCATTTAACTCATTAGAAATTAATGTGCTAAATATTTTTACTTGCTCTTGAAGTGCGGGAAATAATGCTTTTGATTTTTCTTGTTTATGGAATAAATCAATATTATTTAGCAAATGTTGAATAGTAAATCGGTCATATTCTGATAAATCACTTAGTATAATTTGATTTAATTTGTCTTCAATTGTTTTGTTAACTAAATAAAATTCTTTGTCGTAAAGCTTGTTATCAAATAGTTTTACTATCTGATTTCTGCTTTTTTCATTTAGTCTATCTAATATAAAAGGAGCTTCGAATAATTCTTTATGTTTAACGACATCTCTTTCTATTCCCCAACTCGATGTTGTTAAAAAAGAAAAGTAG
>WTKB01000137.1 GCA_011524575.1 Aquimarina sp. | reverse complement strand
TTTAGGGAATTTAACTCCAAATCAAATTCATCAAAACAATTTAAAAACTCATAGACTATGGAAAAATTATTATGCAAAAAATCCTATTATTGTAAACCAATAATAGGACTAAATATAAGTTGTAAATCTATTTTAGGATTAATGTAAAATATGTAAACTTTTTTAGGACGAGACAGTTTTGAGACACGTACAAGATTCTCGTGTTAGCAATATTTTTTATTAATCTAAAAATAAGGTAGTAATATAAAATTACTACCTTATTTTCAATTAATATCATGTCTATACTCCTAAGGCTAGACAAGAAAATTATATTTTAAATAATATGTTTAGAAATGAATTTTACCAAGAGTAACCAAGTCCAAAACCAAGAGCTGGCAATATTCCTGATCCTTTAAGAGTTGAAAAAGTAGAATTATCAGAATCATCATAAGAAAAGGATACGTAGTTCAGTCCTAAATTAAGATCTAATGTAAAGCCACTATCCCATATCCATTGATATCCTCCTTTAGCACCAACGCCAATACCATTAAAATTGATTTCATCAGAAGTTGATGAAGATCCATCAAATGTAATAGAACCTGAATCTACCTCTACCTTTCCGTTTTGGTACTGAACTCCTGCACCTGCAAACCAACCTTCAAGTGCACTATTGAAATAATAGCGGTACTCCGCTTTTCCTCCTATTGTTTGGTATTTAAAGTCTCCAAACTTAAAACTAGAAAAACCTGCACCAACAATACCCGAAGATTTATCTGTAACGGCACGCTCATACGAGAATAAATCCGTTCCTCCAAATACAGCTAAAGGATTAGCTTTTACAGAATTTTCTTGTGCAAAAATAGATGAAGACATTAAAAGTCCGAAAAGTAAAAATACAATATTTTTTTTCATGAGAAATAAACTAAATTTTATACAAATATAAGACAAATAAACTATTAAACACCAATAATATCGACAAAAAACACATGTGTACTCCGTGGAGGTGAATTAAGTAATCTAACAAAAGTTTTTCATAGGTATCATTTTTAAATTTTATACCAATTCTTATGAGACCAAAAAAGCATCTGTAATAAAAATATTACAAATGCTTTTCTTTTAAAAGTATAATTTCTTAGTAGAGGAAAATTAAAAACTCAAAGCCTCTAACAAACTTTCTAATTCCATGTTATTCTGAGCTCTATAAAGCCCATCTGCCTTGGAAACAATCTCGTTAGACTGTTCACTGGTAAACCCAAGACCTATACCATACTTCATGATTAAGCCTTGTTCAAACTCATCCATTTCACCATCAAGATATACCATTTTTAACAAGTCAAAAATACGCTCTAAACGACGCTCTTTACCTACAGGTGGATTAATGGGATACTTTTTAGCTCCGCTAAGTACTTCTTCGTAATCAGAAGTATCGATATTTAATCTTCTTGCAAATCGTTTTAAAAGTACCACCTCATCTTCAGAAATTTCGGAATCTGCTTTTGCAATCTGAACAATACTTGCAAAGTGTCCTAAATTCTTTCTATGTGCTCCTGAATCAAATAAATCTTCAAATGACATTTTTGTATCTTTTTTAAATATTAACAAATAATTTCACCATTATTAACTGGTAAAGTACTTTCTGGATTGATAAATACTAATTTTCCTTCCGTATTTTCTGACATTAAAATCATCCCTTGACTTTCTACTCCTCGAAGTTTTCTTGGTGCAAGATTTACTAATACTGAAACTTGTTTTCCTATGATTTCCTCTGGAGTATAATGTGCTGCAATACCAGAAACAATCGTACGTACTTCTAGACCTACATCAACCTTTAAAACTAATAATTTTTTTGTTTTAGGCAATTTTTCAGCCTCTAAAATTGTACCTGTTCGAATATCCATTGTCGAAAAATCCTCAAAACTAATGATTGGTTTTTGCTCGGTTATTTCTTTTTGGGTATTTATATTTTGTTTTTTGGTGGCTTCTAATCGGTCTAGTTGTATTTGAATTTGAGCATCTTCTATCTTAGAAAATAATAAAGAAGCTTTATTTAATTGGTGTCCTGGTTTTAGGTATTCGTCATTTTCGGCAATGGCATTCCAAGAAACAAGACTATCCGTATCGGTATTTAAAATAGCCAGTAACTTTTGTGTTGTAAAAGGTAAGAAAGGTTCAGCTAATCTTGCAAGTACCGTAGCAATCTGTAAAGAGATATACATAATAGTTTTTGTACGGTCTTCATCTGTTTTTACTAATTTCCAAGGCTCGTTATCGGCAAGATATTTATTTCCTAACCTTGCTACAGCCATCATTTCTTGTTGTGCTTCTCTAAAACGGTAACGCTCCAAAGAACTTTCTATAACTTTTGGATAAGCCTTTAAAGCTGCTAATATTTCTTTATCTGAATCTAGTAACTCCGTAGGGCTAGGCACAAGACCATCATAATATTTATGAGTAAGAACTGCAGCTCTGTTTATAAAGTTCCCAAAAATAGCTACTAATTCGCTATTGTTACGAGTTTGAAAGTCTTTCCAAGTAAAATCACTGTCTTTAGTTTCTGGAGCTGTAGCTGTAAGTACATAACGCAATACATCTTGTTGATCTGGAAAATCTTCCAAATACTCATGTAACCATACCGCCCAATTTTTTGATGTAGATAATTTTTTACCCTCTAAATTCAAAAATTCATTAGCAGGTACATTATCTGGTAAAATATAACTTCCTTCTGCTTTAAGCATACTTGGAAAAACGACACAATGGAATACAATATTATCTTTTCCAATAAAATGTACTAATTTGGTATCTTTATCTTTCCAATAAGCTTCCCAATCTTTCCCCTCACGAGTAGCCCATTCTTTTGTAGAAGAAATGTATCCTATAGGGGCATCAAACCACACATATAGTACTTTTCCTTCTCCACCCGCAACAGGTACAGGAATTCCCCAATCTAAGTCACGAGTTACGGCTCTTGGTTTTAAACCATCATCAATCCAGGACTTACACTGCCCATACACATTGGTTTTCCAATCTTTGGCATGTCCTTTTAAAATCCATTCTTCCAAGAAACCTTGGTATTGGTCTAGAGGTAAAAACCAGTGCTTGGTACTCTTTGTAATCGGATCGGCACCAGATAACGTAGATTTTGGATTAATTAAATCAGTGGCATTTAAAGAAGTTCCACACTTTTCACACTGATCCCCATAAGCTTCTTCATGCCCACATTTTGGACAAGTACCCGTTACAAATCTATCTGCAAGAAATTGATTTTCTACAGGATCATAAAGTTGATCTGTGGTTTCTTCTATAAACTTACCCTCTTGATGTAATTTGGTAAAAAATTCACTAGCAGTTTCATGGTGAATTTTTTTAGAGGTTCTTGAATAATTATCAAATGAAATACCAAAATCTTGAAACGACTTCTCAATAATACCATGATATTTATCAATAATGGCTTGAGGTTGTACGCCTTCTTTTTTCGCTTTCATAGGTATTGCCACTCCATGCTCATCACTACCTCCAATAAAAACCACATCTTTATCCATGGCTCTTAAATAGCGTACGTAAATATCTGCAGGTACATACACCCCTGCTAAATGACCAATATGTATAGGTCCATTGGTATAAGGTAAAGCCGATGTTACGGTATATCTTTTTGGATAATTAGTTGTCATATAAAAGCGAATTGCAATAGACTACGAATGTATTAAAATAGCCTTTTATTTTTAAAACAAAAAAA
>WTKB01000226.1 GCA_011524575.1 Aquimarina sp. | reverse complement strand
GCACCGAAGCTCCCTAAGGGGGGCAAAACCACTCAAATCCCCTTTATTTATAAGGGGATTTTTTGGTTCGAACCTTGTTTTTTGGAGCCATTCATTTTTTTGAAAATCAGCAATAGAAAATAGCGGATTCCCTTTTAAAATATAGACTTTTTGGTCTTTTAGGCTCTGGTTCGAACCTAAAACTGATAGTAGTGATTTTAGCTCTGAAAAGTTGGTTTTTTCCAATATTTCTTGAGTTTTCAAAGCAAAGTCAGCGTATTTTTTAGCGATTAATGACCAGTTAATAGCAGTACTTTGAAGTTTTTGAGATTGTTGTTGAATTTGCTGTAACTCTAGGTTGTTTTTTTCAATTAGCTTTAAATATTCTTCCTTGTTAATTTCAGCATCAGCCCGCATTAACATAAGGTTTTCTTTTCTTTGTTGTATTAAGGTTTGTTGTTTTTTGAGTTTTTGCATTAATTTCATTTCAGCAGCTAATTCACTTTCCTCGGAGGCTTTTAATACCTCACAAAAGAACTTATGAAATTCAGGAAGAATATGCACCTCAGAGAGGAGCTTTTGATATTGTTGTTGTATTTCTTTTTCGGTAGTAGCTTTTTGAGAACAAGGACCTTTCTTTTTAGTACATCTATAGTAGGTAATGTCGATAAAATTTGGAGCTTCCATATCTGTAATTAGCGTACTGCATTTAGGGCACTCATTTCTGTGTAAACAGGAGAATTTATGCTTACAAGAAGTGCATCGCACTTGAAACTTTCTTTCAGCGGTAATTCCACCACCACATTCACCGCAAGAAAGTAATCCTCTAAATTTATAAGTATATTTTTTAGCTCTCGTAACCCTTTTTCGATTACCTAAAATTAGCTGAACCTTATCCCATTGCTGTGGGTCTATGAGTGTTTTGTGTTTTCCTTTAATACGTTGTTCTGTGCCATTTTCATCAGTCCAGTAAAAGAAACCATGATAAAATTCAGTTTTAAACATATTTTGGAAAGCCTTAATGCTGTAGGGCTTATTGTTATTATTTTTAAGTCCAAGGTTTTCAGCATTTTTCTTAATCTCCTTAAGAGAGTAGCTACCTGTAAGCATTAAATCCCAAAGTTTTTTTACAATGTGAAAACGTTCAGGGTCAGGAATGATTTCTTCTTCATTTACTTTTCTACGTTGTTCTTTGTTGTGGAGATAACCAATAGGCAAGTGACTTGCTGGATTCCAACCTCGCAGGGCTTTTTGGCGCATTCCACGTTTTACATCCACACTAAGTTCCTTAACATATTGATTAGCCATTCCAAGTTCCACCTGCATCATCAATACGTTGTCAGAGGGCTTGTAATCCCTTCCATGGCATTGTATGTGCTTGATGGTACTGTTTTGTAGCAACCAACTCACACGACCGCCATCTACGGGATTTCTAGCAAGTCGGTTTAGTTTCCAACATAGAATCGCATCGGCATTACCAGATTCAATTTCGCCCAACATTTCATTAAACACTGGTCTACCTGGCGCCTTGGCAGATTTTGATTCTGTGAATATTTTAACCACTCTAATTCCAAGTTCATTAGCAATTTTTTGTACCTCAGTGATTTGGTCATCAATAGAAGCCATTTGCCGGTCTTCGGATTCGGAGCTTTTGCGCGCATAGAGCACGTAACGTAAATTTTTATCATTAGACATATTTTTAAAACCAAAAAAGGACAAGGAAAAAATCAATTAAGATGCTCATCAAAAATGCTTTCCTTGCCCTTTACTGGACTTAATTAATGAATTTGTATTGATGAGCATTTGCAGTATACCACGATTAAAAAAACAAAAAAACCATACTAAAAGCCTATTTAAGCTGCAGCATGATACTGTAAAAAACTAGTATTTGATAAGTGATTGATTCCGCCTTTTCCTCGGAGATTTCCGTATTAAAATACTCGCGATAGAGTTTTCTAAAAGTATTGTTTTGTTCTTTGGAAAGAGGCTTGGGGATACGCATATACACTAGCATAGGAAACTCCAAGAGGATTGAGGAGCGTCATAATTTTGTAGGTATTATTCATTAGTCCGTAACCACTATGTATTATAAAAACACTACTCAAACTCCAAATGAATTATTTGACCATTATTTAAAAATAATAAGTTGTAGTCAGCTAAAAGTACTCCTGACTATTATTAGAAAAACTACAGGGAAGACAGCATCCCATAATAAGTTTAAACGAATAGAAAAAGCATGGATTTCTCAGAAGCTATTTTGTATATGTACAAATTTATCGGGGAAGTCGGTTTCTAAAGCCATAGATGATTTAGTGACTATGGGCTTGATTGAAGTAACTAATGCTTCTGGGGTTGTATTGGACTGTAAAAAACAACGTAGAAGGGCAAATAAACTCTTTTTTTCGAGCCGTTTACGGCTTGAATCCAATCCATATTCAAAACCTGTAAAAGCCTCAAAAAAAGCTGTTACCCAAGGTCACACTATTAAACTAAATTCTATAAAACTATTGTGTGAAGAAACTACACAGGGCTATAAAAAACAAACGGATAGGGAACGCTATTTGGAAATTATTCAATTAAAAAGTCAACGTAAACAAGACACCTAAAAGTAGGGATTGTAAAAATGAACATTCGAGTGACAGCGAAAAAAATTGTCATTTTACAATTTTGTGGTACTTCCTAAGAATTAGTCCATAGCTTATTATGAGTATTAGGTGATTCCTAACCCATTGCCTAAAACTGTTTATGTACGATTCAAAAAGTTCACTCAGTCGGTTACGAAAGCAACACTTTTTAAAGCTAAAAGATTTAGCAAAAATTTTAGCTATTGATTCAGGGAATTTATCCCGCGCAGAATCAGGAAAATTAAACAATGCCAAGGCGGTATTGGGATACTATATCCTTTTTGGTTTACCGCTTCAAGAAGGGATTGAACAAGTATTAGAATGTTCTATGGAACAGCTAATGGATAGAAGTTTTCAATTAATTGAAAATATATCACACGAGCCTGTATCTATTAAAAATGAACTCAGGGCAGAAAGTCTACATCAGGTGATTACTCGTTTAAATGAAATGAAGGAGAGCGTATGAGTATTCAAAAAAGTTCTGGGGTAGTTTTAGCTTTGTATCCTAATAGAATTGGATTGGCTTATGCATTGTTTAATTCAGAGAAACAATTGTTGGAATATGGGATGAATTATGTACAACCTGTAAATAACAAAAAACTCATGCAGCGAGTACGTAAGTATTTGGATTACTATAAACCAGATGTTGTCTTGTTACGGGATGTTCAAGATATTCAGCAAAGTAGTAAGCGTAGTAAAAAGCTATTACAAAAGATAAAATCAGAGGCAGATCAGCAGGGCTTAAAACTCCATCAATACACTCGTTCACAAATACAGCAAGTTTTTGAAGTCTTTGAGATTACTACTAAATATGAGATTTCTAAAAAACTAATGGAGTGGTATCCCGAATTACGCCAATATGCTTACCATAAACGTAAACAATGGATGAGCGAACATCACAATACTGCAATATTTGACGCAGCGAGTTTGGCTGTGGTGCTTTGGTATTTGGAGCGGTGATTTAAATAATATTGTTTTTTTAAATAAGAACTTAGTTTTTAATTTGAGTGTTTATATATTCATATTGTTGTTGATATTCAACTTTAGTTCTAAGTTTTTTCAATACATCGATTGCTTTATTCTTTTTTTCTTTAGTGAGGAGGTACTTATAC
>WTKB01000083.1 GCA_011524575.1 Aquimarina sp. | reverse complement strand
AACCTAAACTTAAATATTTTGAAGCTCCAGGCATTTGTACAAACTTATTAGCAATAGCACCTCCAGTGCAACTTTCTGCCAATGACAAACTAAGGTTGTTCTTAGTTAGTAACGAAGCTATAGTACTCTCAATAGTATCTCCATCATCAAAACCAACAATAATATCCCCAATGAGATTTTGTAACTTCTCAACCTGCAAGTTTATATCATTATCTAACTGCTTTTGATCCCAACTTTTTCCAGATAGTCTTAACCTAACCTTCCCTAAACTAGGCAGGTAAGCTAGCTTTATATGTGTTGGCAAATTATCCTCCCAATCTTCTATTCTTTGAGCAATACTACTCTCTCCTTCCCCATAAGTCAAAATAGTTTTATGCTTAATAAAAGGTCTTTTAAATTGCTCTTGTACTAATGGAATGAGATGATTAGATACAATCGATTTCATCTCAAAAGGCACACCTGGCATGGAAACAAACACCGTGTCATGGTGTTCCATCCACATTCCGGGAGCTGTTCCATATTCATTGAATAATACTTTAGCTTTAGATGGAACTAAAGCTTGTTTTCTATTTAAATCGGAAATAGGCTTTTTAAGATAATGATTAAAAAGATGCTCAACATGAGCTAAGACTGTAGAATCCTCAACTAATTCATCATTCAAATACTCAACTAAAGTATGTTTTGTAATATCATCTTTTGTAGGACCTAAACCTCCTGTTATCAACACTAAATCAACTCTTTTCTCTGCTTCTGCTAAAGCAGAAAGAATATGCTCTTTAGAATCACTAACAGAAGTTATTTGATAAACCTCAACCCCTATTTTATTAAATTCTTTGGCTATAAATACTGAATTAGTATCAATAATTTGACCTATTAGTATTTCATCACCAATAGTGATGATTTCAATTTTCACTTTTTAAAATCTTTTTTTATAAGATTTATGGCTGAAGATGACTTTTCCAAAATCACAGCAAGTGCTTCCATTGCTTGATCTTGATTAATGGCTTCTTCAGACCATGATTCAAGTAATTTTATCTCATCTAACACATCTATACTAAACATTTGAAAACTAGGCTTCATTTTATGAGCATATTGATAAGCTACTTTAATTTTACCTGCTTTCACCGAACCTTCTAAATACCTTAGATCCTTCGGTATTTCTTCTAAAAAAGCCGAAACTAATTCATTTATAAAATCCTTATCTCCTTCAGCTAATTCCACAACTTTATCGAGCGTATATACTTGATCCATTATTTAATTTTTATATCTAGTAATTGTTGTTTTTGTATAAATCCTTTTAACTTATCATTCTCGCAAACTTTGGCTACTCCAGCCGGAGTTCCTGTAAAAATTATATCTCCAATTTTTAAAGTAAAAAACTGAGAAACATAACTTATAATTTTTTCGATAGAATGAATCATATTACAGGAATTTCCTACTTGTTTTATTTGATCATTTACAGTTAAAGAAAAATCTATTTTATTTAAATCAAAATCTGATTTAGAAATCCATTTACCCACTACTGCCGAACCATCAAAAGCTTTAGAAACCTCCCATGGCATGCCATTCTCTTTTAATTTCTTTTGAATATCACGTGCGGTAAAATCTATCCCTACACTAATTTGATCGAAATACTTGTGAGCAAATTTTTCTTCAATGTACTTACCAACCTTATTAATTTTAACAATTAATTCAATTTCATGATGTATTTCATCACTAAAATCAGGTATAAAAAAAGGTTGATTCTTAAGTAAAATTGAGGTATCGGGTTTTAAAAAAATAACTGGATCTTCCTGTTGTTTGCTATCCAATTCTTTAATATGATCCGTATAATTTTGACCAATGCAAATTATCTTCATATTAGTTTACGAATTAAATTTTCTTAAACGAATAGAGGTTAATATTTTTTTTGTGTAAAGAGGAAAGTCTGCATTTTGGATCCAACCAAAATAACCTGGCTCAGACTCTAAAACATTTTCAACTAATTTCCCCTTATGTTTACCAAAAGTAAAAACTTCCTGACCTTTATCGTTATAGGCAATAAATCCAGCAAAATCAGCTGTTTTCCTTCTAGTACTAAACTCTGATAAAAACTTGGTGTTATTTTCTAAATCTGGATATTTATCTAACTGAGACTTTAAAACTTCGTATGTAGCCATAGTATCTGCCTCGGCACTATGAGCATTATTTAAATCTTTATCACAATAGAACTTATAAGCTGCTACTAAAGTTCGCTGTTCCATTTTATGAAATATATTTTGAACATCTACAGCTACTGTATTGGACATATCAAAATCATAACCCACTCGAAGTAATTCTTCTGCTAACAAAGGAATATCAAATTTATTAGAGTTATATCCAGCTAAATCACAACCTGAAATCATTTTATTGATTTGAGGTGCCAATTCCTTAAATGTAGGCTCATTAGCCACCTTCTCATTTGTTATACCGTGAACCGCTGTAGTAACTGCAGGTATGGGCATTTCAGGGTTAACTAACCAAGTCTTACTTTCCTTATTTCCATTAGGATATACTTTTAAAATAGAAATTTCAACAATTCTATCTTTCGAAATATTAATACACGTTGTTTCTAAATCAAAAAAACAGATTGGCTTAGATAAATTTAACTCCATTTATAAATTTTATCGCCTAAAGTTAACATATTAAAGATAAAGTTCACACTTTAATGTTTCCATAATTAGATTTTAACACAAAAATTTAAATATTATAAAAAAAGCAGTAGTTAAATTAATTAACTACTGCTTTTAAACATTTAATAAAGAACTACTTCCTATTTCTTAGAAATGTGCTTATCCTCGTGAGATAAGGTGATATACTTTAATTGTACAGAGATTGAATCTTCAGAATTTTGATCGTTTTTATAATAGTTTCCTACTCTAAACAAGTTTTTAGAAGTCTTTGTGTTTGGAAATTTAGCTAAAGAAATATTTTTCTTGTTTAAATCAGTTCTTTTACAATGAAGCGATACATAAACTTTACCATTTGTAACACGTAAACTTAAATTAAACATATTTTCTCCAACTTCTCCAATACGTGTTCTCTTGTAACGTGTTCCCCCGTAATAAGTCTCATGTACCTCAGCTAAAATATAACCGTCACGCCACATTACTCTTATCTTATCATATTCCTTCCCTTCTTTATTAAGACCTGTAATACGAGCAACATAAGTAGTTCCTATCCCATCTACTTTATAACATTTTAACCTGGTCTTTAATTGGTGATTTCCTGTATTAGACCAATACCCTTTATCTTTCTTTGAACCAATTTCCACAAATTCAGTAGAAGAAAATTCTCCTTGATTCAAATTAAATATTCCGTTTTCATTAACACCAGTAAACTTTCCTTTTAACTCATAAGTGTAATTAGAATTTTGTCTAAAAAACTTTTTTACTTTGTCATTATTATTAACTTTTTTTATTTCTTTACCTGTAAGCTCTGTAGAAACACCATTTCCATTATCTACTGGCACAACTACTTTCCATTTCTTAACATCAAACTCCCCTGCTTCTTGAGCACTAACAACGAAAACAGAAAAAAGAAATGAAACTAGTAAAAAGGTTTTACTGAATATTGATTGTTTACTTATCATACTATGAAATTAATTATATTACTAGATTATTTTGAAAAAATTACTATAGAAATATCAATTTTTTATTAATTATATAAAAAAAAAATAACATTTCAAACAACAACTATACTTGTTTGT
>WTKB01000235.1 GCA_011524575.1 Aquimarina sp. | reverse complement strand
TTTTAAAGTGATCCAAGTTCTTAAAATTTTGGATTACAAGAAGTAGGGAGTTTAAACAAGCTCTTAACGTTCAAAAGTATAATTAATCTATATCCAACTAAAAACAAATAAACGCTATCCACTACACCATAAAATTACACTAATCATCTCAAAACTTCATAACCTCTATTTCCATCGACTCCGAATGATTTTGAAACTGTGGAGCATACATACTCTGCACCTTGGCTATACCTGTATTAAAATGCCCTTCTTGAGTTACAAACACATCATATTCAAATACATAATAGCCTTTTGGTAAAAAATCAACAAAAAAGTCTTTAGTGAATTTTTTTTGCGTTTGGTAATAACTTACAGCTTCTTTATAATCGTAACCCGACATGATTTTTACGGGAGTAAAACAACCTGCTCCACTATCTGTGATGTGTACAAACTCCAAATCTTCTTGGGTTTTAAGTAATAAACGTACCGTTAATTTCTCACCTAATTGTACACTAGATTGTTTCGTAATCAACTGCAAACTAGCACCCGAAGTATTTTTCATCGGTTGTTTTTTATAGATTTCTTTAGTAATCGTTAAAGCTTTGGTATCATCTGTAGTAATAGCCTCCAAATCCTGAGTATATTGTACATAATACCCCCCAAAACCTGTGACTTTAGAATTATTAGTAATCTTAAGATCACCACTTGGCATCTGAGCTATATCTTTACTATTTACCTCCCAAACTTTACTAAAATAGCCTGAAGGGTTATTTGTGGTATTTTTATTTTTACTATGGGTATTTAATAATATGGTATTACCTATTTGCAGCTGTGTTTCTGGTGCTGTTAGCAGCCAAGAATTTGCTCCACCTGACAACAGGGCATAACAGGCATTGGCTGTAGCTATAGAGCTGCTCCAACGTCCATTTTGCTTACTTTTAAGCAAGTACACTTTTAAACTAGCTATTATATCTTCTGGAAAACCTAACAACTGATAGGCTTCTATGAGTAAAGCCTGAGTTTGTACACCGAAAGCATCCGTACCTAAACGGTATTTATTAGCTTTCCAATACCTGCCATTTTCCTTAGAGACTACTGCACTTTGTAATAAATTTTCTAATAGCTGTTTCGCCTCACTGGTTGCTTCTAACCTTGATAAAGTCATGGCTAAAAGTGCTTTATTTTTAATTGTTAACTGGGACAGCACTTCTTTTTGGTAAAACATTGCTTTTTTAATAATAACATTACATTCCTTTGGAATAGGATGTTTCGCATTAAAATAAGTACGCATAAAAGCATATTCCAGTACCCGAGAACTTTTATAAAAACTCGTAATATCTGAATGATATTTTCGGTAATTTTCCAAATCCTCTTGGAGTTCAAGATCTAAGAAATCTAAAGCTTTTTGAGTAAGTACACGCATAGATTTCGATGGATCAGAAACTACCCCTAATTGTTGCAAACGAGCAATTCCTGTTACAATATAACGAGTGATATATACATTTGATTTTCCATTTTTAAACCATGAAAAACCTCCATCCGAATTTTGCAACTTTAAAAGATTTTCAAAAGCTTTTTGATAAGACTTTTGTAACGCTTTATTTTTATATAACACAGCCAGTTGCTCGTTTTTTTGCGTCTCAGAAAGCCCTTCTAAAAACCATGGAGTAATGGCTATAGCTGTATTTTTAAGGGTCTTATTTTGAAATAATGGACTTTTAAAATTTGTATTTTCAGGCGTATTTCTAACAGTATACCAGGTTTCCAGTTGTTTCTCGATATTTTTATCTGAACCTATAAGATGTTCACTCAAAATAGCAGCATAATAACTGGTAAAAACCTGCTCACTACACTCCGAGTTATAACTAAGTATATACGGTAAAGATTTTAACGCCAGCCAACTAGGGTTTTGAGTATATTCTAAAACTACTTTTTCAATATACTTACTATTATTTGCTCTGTCTGTTGCTTTCTCTGTTGCTTTGCCTGTTTTTTGGTCATTTGAAGCATATACTTCGGTACTGTTACCTCTTACCCAAATTGGTGTTGCTTCTGTAACTTGCACCCTATTACTTTGTACAGGTACAACTTCTTTTACAACATCAGAAAAGCCTTCTGATTCGGTAGAAATCACATACCCTAAATTACGGTAATGCTCAGGAATTTCAATAGCCCATTGTACCGTGTTGCTCGTCTTGGGAGCTAACGACAACGCCTTATTTTTTAAATTTTGAGATGGCATTACAAGAGCTGTAATATCTTTCTGATTTTGAGGATCAAAAAAACGAATACGGGACTGTACTTGCAACGTACGAGACTCCATATTACTTACAATTGCAGAAAAACGCAATTTATCTTTAGCTCTAAAAAATCTAGGAGTATTGGTGGTAATACTCAAAGGCTTTTGAGTGATTATATCATCTGCACTATAATAAGCACTTTGCACTGCTTGATTATGAGCTAATAGTCTAAATTTCCAACGAGAGAGCGATTGAGGAGCCGTAAACTTTACTATAAATTCACCTGATTTATTTGGAGTAATATTCGGACTAAAAAAAGCTGTTTGTTTAAAATCAGATCGTAAATCCACAGCATTTATTTCCTCCTGTAAAGAAGATTCTTTTTCAGTTGTAACCACCTCACTACTATCTGTAAGCATTTCTGGAGCAGCCTCTTCGCTAAAAGTACTGGCTGACTTTGCCCTAATACTTTTTGATTCCCTACTCAGTTGTGGGGCACTTTTAGGCATCGATCGAGACATCATCATTACAGGTGCATGACCAAAACCCCTGTAAGCATGAGCTTCGACTTGCAAACCGAAATCATTAAACTTAGGTGCTTGCAAATATTTTACTGACAAATAAGGCTTGTGATAACTGGAGCTTAAACTACGATAAGAAGTATTATTAATCCACTTAGGTAAAGGGGTATTTGCCCTGTTTTTATAGATAGATAATTGTGTATTCCAACTAGATTTTGCAAAAGTATCCAAAGAGGCATCATACATACTTACCAGAGCTTCAACACCTTTTGTAATTGGCTTTCCCATGAGTGTGTCTCTAAGTTCAAAACGCCATGTTTGAGGGCTATTTGGAAGCATAGATTTTTCAATAGATTTAACCTGCCATTCTAAATGTGAACGTACAGGAGTATAATCCAATACTTCTTGGTGTGTAAAAAACTGATCGTGTTTTTGATAAGAAATAACCACGGTACGTTTATAGGAATCTAGTCCATTAATATCCATACTTGGCAACTCCAAAAATTTATGTTGCTTGCCCGTGTCCAACAAAAATTCACTACGATTTAGTAATTTTTGCTGTTCATAAACACGCACGGTAATAGGTAACGATTCATTGTATTTTGGGACATCAAAGTTAAGGTTCAGTTCACATGAATCGTTTCTATTATAAGATATTTGATACGATAAACCCGAAGCATTTAACTTTTCAAACCGTATCTGCCCTAATGCGTCTTTATAAAAAATACGTTTACCCGTTAGCTCGTATTTTCCGTTCGTATCTTTCACCCAAACCTCAGCTTTATAAGCACCTTCTAATAACTTTTGAATATTAGAAAGTGTAGTTGTATTTTCATAAGAATTTGTAAATGAATCCACCAAAACTTCTTTTTCTTCCTCCCAAAATGCAGGGTTATTTACAGTGTCGTTATAAGGAATATGTGGGAAGTTTTTATCAAAATCTTTTTGGGATAACAAAGCTTGCATAGGAGCAGCCCAAGGTCTTGGCAGTAAGTACGTATCAGGCATTTTCAAACGGTACAATTTTAATTTCCCTGTAGCATTTACCTTATGCTGATTGCAATTACGGTGAGTTACATTAATTTTTACTGGAGCGGATGTTTTGGTATTTCTTGAAACTTCTAAAAGATGTGGTGGAGCGGCTTCAATTTCGATTTGAGAAAACACCTCTTTATTAGAAACTTTCAGCATTTTAGAAGCTTTATGTGTTTCTCCACTAGCACTAGTTGCAGATAAACTTACTTTATAAAAGTCAATCACATTATTAAATCCGTTTTCTTTTATAGAAGTGTCCGCCATAGCTAAACTTTTAAAATCAAAACTAAAAGCACCTGACTCCTCAGCGGTTGTCATACCTGTTGCAACTACCTGACGCTCTGATTTTGGAAGCCTAGAGTACCCAAAACCATAACGATAGGTTTGTTTGGTAATGGCATATCTTATTTTTGCTCCAGAAACTATTGTTCCTGCGTAGGATTTTACCTTTCCAGATAAAGAAATAGAGGTATTTGGGAGGTATTGTTCTTTTTCTAAAGCATCAAAAACTACTTCAAAATTAGGTTTTTGGTAAGCTTCTACTCGAAAGTTTAAAAAGGCACGTTGCTCTGAGATATTTTTTATTTTTTCTGAAGTATTATTTTCAAAGTAAGCAGTTATGCGATAATTTCCATTAAGCCCCTCTTTTGGTAGTTGAAAACTTCCAAAACTACTTCCGAGTGAGCTTGTAGTAAACGTCTTTTTATAAACTTCTTTTCCAGCAGGATTTTTACAAACAACAACCAAATTTTGTGAAGCACACATTTGTAAGGTGCTTTGTTTACTGGATGTTTTGGAAAAAGAAAGGGTTTTAAAATGAATTTCATCACCTAATTTATAAATACCTCGATCTAAAAAAAGTAAAGATTTCCGCTGTATTTTTAGCTGTTTATTTACCGATTGATTCCTGTACTGTACATAATCTTCTAGAAACAAACTATCTTTTTGATAGGCAATTAAAAGCTCGGTTTGAGCATAACGATAGGCTTTTGGAGGTATTACATCAAAATACCCCTTATGATCTGTTGTAAAATTTAACGTATTGGTTTTTTTATTTTTACCATAACCTTTAAATAGTGAATATTTTACAGTAGTATTTTTAAGAGGCACCCCTGTATTTCTATGCGAAATTTGATACACTATTTTACCCGTAGTATTGTTTTTTTGAACTGCAATATTAGTAACACGTACTAATTGATACTTAAAGTCGGATTTAGAATTTACCGCAGAGATACAAAACACATAATGCCCTAATGCTAACTGAGGCACTATAACTTCTGTACTGGTAGTATTATAATCTAAAGTTTTAGGTAACTCATAATTTTCAACTAATGTAGGTTTCTTTTTAGAAAGGTATTTTTTGATAGCCTTATCTCGATTAGAATAAGGGAAATCTTCCAATCTAAAAGTAGTAGGTACTTTATACACTTTTAACGTAAAGTCAGAACAGTTTTTATAAGTTACTTTAGCTAAATGCTTTTGATGTGGCAAATAAAAATCTTGCGTTTGCCAAGATAACGACTTTGTTAAAATCTGTTGTTTTAAGTTTTGTGTTTTATTTTTTAAGTGCTGTGAAGCATCATCACTTAACAATACTTTTTCACACCAGTTTAAGGCTTTGTTTTTATAATTTTTGTATTTGTAATGCCCATTACTATCTTTTATCTCTGACAGCTGATGTAAAAGTTGTGCTTTTTCGATCCAAAGTGGAGGTAATATAGTTGTAGTATTTGTAATATTAGCATAACTTTCTTCTAAATTTTCCAAGGCTTTTAAATGTGTTTCTAACCTACCTAATTGTTTACTTGTAGTATTAGGTAATTGTTTAGAAGCAACGGATAATCGCTTTAATTGCCAATGCAATACACTCGAGTGTGTAGCTTTTTTTTGATGCTGAATATATTCTACTAAACCAAAAATTTGCATTGATTTATTAAAAAATAAGGTATCTTGAGGTATTGCTTCTAACCTTGAAACCGTAAATTTAGGAACTAAAAAAGGGGGAATAGCACTAGAATCTGGTTTTAAAGGGGAAAGTTCATTTCTTTGATTTTGATAAAAAGCAAGTGCTTTTGTGGCAATTACCTCTAATACACTTGGCGTAGTAAACAACAATTCTTTATCGTAATCGGTGAGTAAAACCGAGACCTCATCCAAAGGAAGCATAGCTAATAGCTCGGGATGCTTTAACGCATTTTGATACAAACCATCCAAGGTAACTATAAAAGTTTTGAGATCCCACAACCTAAAATCATAGGTATTAGTAGCATTTGTATTAGTATCTGTGGTAGGTAAAGAAGGCTTCGCATCTTGCATAGAACTACGGTTACTAATTTTCCAAAAATGAGTACTTAAATACTGTTCTAAAAGCTGGGCTTTGTAAAGATAGAGGATATTTTTAGCAGGGATTTGTTGCACATTTTCAAGAGCTTGATCTAACTCTTGGAATAATTTACTGGTAGCAAGTTCAGAAACCGTTTGATGGTACTTCCATTGATACAGTTTAGTTTTTATCCATTGATTTTGATGAGCAGTATCCTGAGCATTTTCTTGAATATATACTACTTTTGAAAGGGCTTCTTGAAGTTTCCCTTGTTTTTCAAGGTGTAAGACTTCTTTCCATAAAACAGGAAAATTAACAGACTGAGCCCCTGCTGATCCTACACAAAATAATATTCCCACTACTAAATAAAAATTAAACCTTAGAATCCACATACTAAATTATATTTCTAATAAATATACTAACTTTGAACAAGTGAACCACAGACCATGCCATATCTCTTTAAAATATTCATTGTTATTTGTCTGTTAGGACCTTTTAATTCCTATGGACAAACTCCAAAAAACAAAGCACTTATAATTGCTGAAACTCATTTTAATGCACAAAATTGGGAGGCTTCTCAAAAAAGCTTTCTAGATGTATTAAAAAATGAGCCTCATAACGGACTTGCCTTGGAAAGATTGGGAGATCTTGCTTTTCAAAAAAAAGAATGGCAAAAAGCAACTGAGTATTTTGAAAAAGCTTTAAATACGGACACTAATCGTTCTGATTTTCATTACAAATACGCTGGATCTTTGGCTACACTTGCAAAACATCATAAATTTAAAGCATTATTTGTATTAGATGATGCGATGGAACATTTTTTAATAGCTGAAAAATTAGATCCTGAATCTATTGCTATTAAAATGGCACTCGTAGAAATGTATGACCAATTGCCTCGTTTTCTTGGAGGAAATCAGAAAAAAGCAACCGAATATGTTCAGAAAATATATGTACTCGACCAAAAATCTGGCGAAAAAGCACAGGAATTAATTCGTGGTTCTTCCTCTTTATAAATCTATTCATCACAAAAAAATATGTACACCCCAGAAATTTTATATAATCAGTTCAAAGAAAAAACACGTGTTGTAATCTGTGGTAGTTCTGAAAGTAAAGATTTAAGTCATTTATTTCTAAAAATTTCCGACTACCACGACAAAGGATTCAATTATTTTTTAGATGAAAACACCTCATTACTTTCTGAGGAATCGGACTTTGTGATTTTTTATGGAGCGAATCCGATACTCACTCCAAATATTGTATTAATTACAGGTTTTGAATCTCAGGAAAGCACCCAAAATAGTAGTTATGATGATTTTATTTCCAACATTACACCTGGAGGAATACTGATCTATAACCTAGAAGATTTACAACTAAAAGAACTTGTAGAAAATCACACCAATCCGATACGTAAAATTCCTTATCAAGCCTCACAGTATGAAACCACCAATGAAGGCATTGTCCTAAATACCGAAGATGGTGCTATGCCTACAAGTATTTCCAACACAAAAGTAGCAAACCAATTAACAGGACTACAATACCTTTGTCAAGCTGTAGGAATGGGTACTGAAGATTTCTTAGAAGCTTTAACCGATAGTTAGAGCTTGTTTAAATTCAAATACGTTAATTACTCCCTTTTATTTTTTATAAATATATATCCATGCAACTTATTAAAGATCTTAATTGGCGTTATGCCACAAAAAAATATGATCACACTAAAAAAGTGAGTGATCAAGATTTAACAGCTATTAAAGAAGTGATTCGTTTAACAGCTACTTCTTATGGTTTACAACTTTTTAAGGTATTACATATCAAAAATCCAGAAGTAAGAGCCACACTCCTACCACACTCTTGGGGGCAGCCACAAATTACAGAAGCTTCTGATTTATTCGTTTTTTGCCATTACGATAATGTAACTCATACGGATATTGATAACTACTTAGAATTAAAGGCTAAACTTCAAGAAATCCCATTAGAAAACTTGGAATCCTACGGGAGCTTTGTAAAAAAAGGAATCGATAAACTATCTCAAGATGAAAAAGAAATATGGAATCATAAACAAACCTATATTGCTCTTGGAAAAGCACTTGTAGCTTGTGCAGAACTGGGTATTGATAGCACGCCTATAGAAGGTTTTGCAGCAAACAAATACGAAGAAATTCTAGAGCTTAAATCCAAGAATCTTAAAGCAAGTGTTGTTCTGGCAATAGGGTATAGAAGTGATGAAGATCAGACGCAACACCAAGCCAAAGTGCGTAAATCTTTAGAAGAAATTGTAGAAGAAATTTAAAATACGCCCTTTTTATGAGTCAAGTTTTAGCACTGGATTATGGAGGTAAACGTACAGGTATTGCACATACTGATGATTTACAAATGATGGCCTTTGGACTCACTGCTGTAGATACCTATAACTTATTAGACTTCCTAAAAAAGTATTTCAAAGAAAATACTGTAGAAGAAATTGTTATTGGAGAACCTAAACGTTTACACGGTGAAGCCTCTGAGATAGAAACTGAAATTCTAGCGTTTATAGAAAAATTCAAAAAAGAATTTCCTAAAATTATCATACATCGTTATGACGAGCGTTTCACCTCTAAAATGGCATATAATTTTATCGCCTCTAGTGGAGCTAGCAAGAAAAAAAAACACGACAAAAAGCTCGTAGATCAGTTAAGTGCCACTATTATCTTACAAGATTTTTTAAAAAATAGGGATTTTAAGAACTTTTAAAGTAATTTTGAACCGAAAAATTAAAACAACCATGATATTACCCATAGTGGCCTACGGGCATTCTGTACTAAAAAAAGTAGCAGTAGATGTTGATATTAACGATCCTGAGCTTCCAACCCTTCTAGAGAATATGTGGGAAACCATGTATAATGCAGAAGGTGTAGGTATTGCCGCCCCACAAATTGGAAAATCGCTACGTATTTTTGTAATTGATGCTTCCCCATTTGCTGAAGGAGAAAGTCCAGAAGAAGCTGCTGTATTAAAAAATTTCAAAAAAGTTTTTATCAACGCAGAAATCATAGAAGAAAACGGAGAAAGCTGGTCTTTTAAAGAAGGTTGCTTGAGTATTCCTGGAGTTAATGAAAAAATCTCTAGAAAATCTGAGGTGACTATTAAATATCTTGATGAAAACTTTAAGGAACAACAAGAAACTTATACAGGGCTTGCTGCAAGAGTTATCCAACACGAATACGATCATATAGAAGGCGTACTATTTACCGATAAAATCAGTAGTCTTAAAAAGAAGCTTATTCAATCAAAACTCACTAATATTTCTAAAGGAAATATCCCACAAGGATACCCTATGATTTTTCCTTCTCTAAAAAAAAGAAGATAATCTTGTAGGATAAACCTTAGAACTTGTTTAAAGACACTACTTCCTGTAATCCCTTTAAACAAGCTCTTAAAATCTTTTTAAAGTGAGCCAAGCTCTTAAATTTTGGATCACAAGAAGTATATAATACCTTTAAATATCGTAGGTTCTTTTTTTAAAGAACAATAAAAAGAATCTACAAAAAAAATCATTATAATGAATTTAGAAAAAATTATTGCTATATCTGGAAAACCAGGTCTTTACGAACTACTTTCTCAAACTCGATCAGGGTTTTTAGTACGTTCTCTTATAGATGACAAAAAAAAATCAGTGAGTGTACGTAATAACGTAAGTGTACTTGCAGAAATTGCGATATATACTTACGAAACAGAAGTACCATTAAAAGATGTATTTAGCAATATTGCAGAGAAATATAATCATGAAGCTATACTAAGCCATAAATCACATGAAAAAGAACTGGTAAGCTTTTTTTCTGAAGTACTTCCAAACTATGATAAGCAACGTGTATATCTAAGTGATATTAAAAAAGTAGTACAGTGGTACAACCTTCTGGAAAAATCTAATCTTTTAAAAACTGAAGAAACAGCAGAGAAATAAGCACTAATAGCAAACTTTTGAAAAGAAGCTTGTATTCCCTTTAAACAAGCTCTAAAAAAAGGAATCTTAAGGCACTTTTCGGGGCTTTAAAATCACCTAGTAACGTCTATTTAATTATTTTCAAAGAATGCTAATCATGTTTTTTCTATAAAAATAGAAAACATGATTAGCATTCTTTGTATTTTTGCCCTTTCGTTTATAGAAATTGCTACTACATTATGAGTCATACAAAGTATATATTTGTCACTGGAGGGGTTACTTCTTCTCTTGGAAAAGGTATTATTGCAGCATCACTCGCAAAACTGCTACAAGCTAGAGGCTACAATGTTACTATTCAGAAACTAGATCCCTATATTAATGTAGATCCAGGAACACTAAATCCTTACGAGCATGGAGAATGTTACGTTACCGATGATGGTGCAGAAACCGATTTAGATCTTGGACACTACGAGCGTTTTTTAAATATTCCTACCTCACAAGCAAACAATGTGACCACAGGACGTATCTATCAAAGTGTTATTGAAAAGGAACGTCGAGGAGAATTTTTAGGAAAAACCGTACAAGTTGTTCCTCATATTACCAATGAAATTAAAGAACGTATTCAGATACTTGGTAAGCAAGGGAAATACGATTTTGTAATCACAGAAATTGGAGGAACTGTTGGCGACATCGAGTCTTTACCTTATATAGAAGCTGTAAGACAACTAAAATGGGAACTTGGAGAAAAACACTCTTTAGTGATACATCTTACCTTAGTTCCGTATCTTTCTGCAGCAGGAGAACTTAAAACAAAACCTACGCAACATAGTGTTAAAGCACTTATGGAAAGTGGTATTAAGGCAGATATTTTAGTATGCCGAACCGAGCATCCATTATCAAGTGATATCCGAAGAAAATTAGCACAGTTTTGTAATGTAAAACGAAGTTCTGTAATTCAATCTATAGATGCCTCTACGATCTATGATGTTCCAAATCTTATGTTAGAAGAAGAATTGGACCAAGTGGTATTGGACCAACTTAATATGGATAGTCATGCAGGGAAAATCAACCTTAAAGACTGGAATTCCTTTTTAAAGAAACATAAAAACCCGAAACACCACATCAAAATAGGGCTTATTGGAAAATATGTTGAACTTCAAGATTCTTATAAATCCATACTAGAAGCATTTATTCATGCAGGTGCGGTAAATGAAGTAAAAGTAGAGGTAGTAAGTATTCATTCAGAATACCTAAGCCCTAAAAACACACAGCATAAATTAGGTCATTTAGCAGGTATTCTTGTAGCTCCTGGTTTTGGAGAACGAGGAATTTCAGGAAAAATAGCTGCAGTACAGTATGCAAGAGAAAACAAAGTACCTTTCTTTGGAATTTGCCTTGGAATGCAAATGGCTGTTATTGAATTTTCAAGAAATGTACTGGGTATTGAAAATGCAACTTCAACGGAACAAGATCCAAAAACAGATGCTCCAGTAATTAGTCTGATGGAAAATCAAAAAAATATTTCCGATTTTGGAGGTACTATGCGACTTGGGGCTTGGGGCTGTAAGATCAAAAAAGATAGTAAAGTATATGCGGCCTATGGCTCTAAGAATATTTCTGAAAGACACCGTCACCGTTACGAATACAACAGTGCTTACAAAAGTGACTTAGAAAAAGCAGGGTTACGTACTACTGGAATCAACTCCAAAACAGGACTTGTAGAGATTATAGAGATCGAAAACCACCCTTGGTTTGTAGGGGTACAATTTCACCCAGAATACAAGAGTACCGTATTAAAACCACATCCATTATTTGTGGATTTTGTAA
>WTKB01000013.1 GCA_011524575.1 Aquimarina sp. | reverse complement strand
CCAAGTTCTTAAAATTTTGGATTACAGGAAGTAGGGAGTTTAAACAAGCTCTTAGTATATTCAAGGTAAACTTCTATCCTTACATCTGAAACACCGCCAAAAAACGCTAGGTACTAGTAAGTATATCAATACTATAAAGAAGCGTCTAAAATTTCTTTGAAGTCCATGTATAAATTACTACTCCAGTCTTCGTTTACTGCTGAAACTTCATTACTTACATCAATTAATTTATAAGAAACGGCCTTTCCTTTTTCCGAATTATAAAAATCAAAGAAAGACTTTTTTTCAGCTTCAAAAACCTCTTTATCGTTCATCATATTTTCATAATCAAGAGACTCGTATAACCCCATAAGAGCCGTTAAATCTTCATTAGAAATATTTTTCTTGTAAACACTAGCTACTTGATTAATAATATCATTAATTACCTTATCTTTTTGAACCGCTAAACTTTTCCAAGCTTTTGAACTAACTGGTTTGCCTGTATATTCTTTTTTCAAAAGATCCATAAGGTTTTTAAAAACATCCTCGTATATTTTATAAGTACCATTCATACGAAAATACTTCATGAGAACTTCTTTCTTGACAGGGGTTTTAACCTCTTTTTTAGTATCGACCACGTTTACTGGTGGTGTTTCTACAGGTTTATCAGATGATGGTTTAAACGTTGCTCCTATCTGTGCATTTGCCAATAGTGAACTTGCTGTAATATTTAATAAAGTAATAACTATTGTTTTCATAGTAATGATTAAAATGTAAATTATACTAACTTAAAATTTATAACGTATTCCTCCTGAGGCCTGAATGGATTGTACTGGAAAATTTTTCCATTTTTCGTAATTCTGAGAAATTAAATTATGCCCCATCACAAATAAATCAAAATGCTTGCCAATTTTATAACTAAGATTAATATTCGCATCAAAATAACTATCCAGTTTTAAACTTTCTGATGTCGAAGGTTGTCTTTCGTACCTGTGTCCTACATAAAATAATTGTGAAGTCAACTCAAAAGATTTTAAAACAGGTAACTTAACCATTACATCAGAGGTTATATTAGGCATATTCCAAGCTTTTGCCAAATTTTGAGTACGGTAGTTAAATACATTTAAATTGAAATGAACTAATACATCTGATGTTTTAAAATCGACTCCTAAATTAAAATGTGATTTATTTAGCTTATCATACTCCAAACCAAAAGAATTTTCAAACATAAAACTTTGGTTATTGTTAGGATTGTACTCGTTTTGTACCCAAAAAGGGTTATTTTCTAACTCAGAATATTCGTAAGAAACTCTATAATCCAACTTTGAAGCAAGTTCTCCTGCTAAGCCTAAACCAGCCCTGTAGGTTTCTTTAGTAGGTATGATTTGTAAATCTGGAGCTGTGAATTCATTATCAGCAGCAAATTTTCTATACGAATTTTGTAGCACCCCTCCTTTCAAATGTGTAAATACGGAAGCCTTAAGTCCACTTATAAAATAACTAACTTCTGCATCTGGAAAAAAATCTAATTCATTTTCCGAAGCTTCAAAATCCGATGTATTTACTGCTGTTGCACCAACTTTAAAATTAAAATCTCCTAATGAAAAACGCACATTAGGATTAAATTTTAATAGTAAATTTTGATGTAAACGCTCTGTAGTTAAGTGTTCATACTTGAAACCACCATTTAAATAATCCAGTTCTAAACCAATATCTATGGCTTGTTTAAAAAGAGACGGTCTTAAATTAGAAGAGAGTACTATTTGATTTTCATTAGCATCGTAATCATCTCTAAAATGACTCAAGTATCCATCAATACTAGAAAGCATTTTATCCGAAAACTTCATACCAGATTGTACATCTACACCAATAAAATTACGTGATACGTCCAATTCATTGTTTTGACTTGTAATTAATTGAGAAGACACCTCATCTGGAATTCCGTACCAATGATAAAGTCGATGTAATAGATTTAACTGCGTATTCCACGGTGTTTTCTTCTCATCTCTAAGATAACCCAAACTTAAGTTGGTGTCATAGAAGGAATGATCGAAATTACTAGCCCCTTCCATAGAAATTCCACCATTTTGAGAAGAAGTATGTTGCACGAAAGCTTGTAATTTAGAGTTTCTATCTAAGTTTTTAGTTAAGAACGCATCAAGCTCTAACCCAAGATACATCCCTGCAGAAAACCTTACATAATTATCAAATGTAATGGGTTGATTTTTAATTTTTAAATCTACTGCTTTTCCTTTTTGAGGATTGAAACTACTTGCTACAGGTACCGAACGAATAGAATAATCAAAGCCCTTAGAAGACTTATCTATTTGTAATTCTTCATCTAAGTTTGGCGATTCATTAATTTTAAAAGCATCGTTAATCGTAGGATTAAAAGTTTTTGTAATAATCACACTCTCTGAAGACAAATCATCTTTTTGATTTTCTGGAGGAGTGGAAGAGGTTGATGTGTTTTGTGCATTCAAATTCATCAAACTTGAAAAAACAATATTCCCGAGTAAAATCGTAGTAACAATGGGTTTAATATCTATTTTCATAACTAAAAGACTTATTGAGTAATTGATGAATTAGTTTTTGCCTCTTGGGCTTTAATTTGTTTTAACAATGTTTTAGCTTCTTTAATCGTATCTTTAAATTCTGAGAAATTCTGAATCAATGATTCTAAAACATAAGTGGCCTGATACGCATCTTTTAAACCATAGAAATTACGTGCCATAATCACTAAACCTTTCGCACTATAAGATCGGTACTTCGAATATTTTTGTGCCAATTGTTGAATGTAACCGTTGGAGGTTTTATACGCTCCTTTTTCATAATTCATTTTTGCTAACTGATAGGCTGCTTCAGCCCCTTGTTTACCAGAAGTTGTTTTACTCACAGCTTTATAAGCTTTTTCTGCCTCAGATTTTTCTCCTAATGCTAAGGCTGCTCTTGCTTTAAAAAGTTGGGCATCATTCTTAACATAAGTTTCTATTTTAGGGTTATTAAGAACCTTTGTGGAAATATCTAATACTTTCCTGTAGTTTTTAGTTTGGTAATAACTCTTCATTAAATTAGATTGTGCAAAAATCACATTCTGAGAGAAATCAGCATTTTGCTCCAATTTTAAAAGATAATCGATAGCTTCACCGTAAGCATTTGTGGCTAGTAAATACTTAGAATACTTATACAAAGCTGTTTCTGTGAATTCACTTTGTTGGTAACTTAAAACTTTCTTATAATGAATACTCGCCTTTTTTTCATCCGAATTTTTAGATAAAATTTGAGCTAAATAAAAATGTGCTTTTAACGCATTTAAACCTCGTGGAAATTGACTTAAATAATTCTCAAAGCCTTTTTGTGCCTTGTATTCATTACCTTCATGATAAGGTTGTTCGGCAGCAAGATAAGTATCATTGTCTAATTCTTTATCTGTGATCTCTACAAAATCTAAGGTTTTAATCCAAGAGGCATACTCATTAGTTCTTCCTAAATCAATATAAACCAATCGGGCACTTTTAACCCCTTGTATCGCTTGTGCAGATTTAGGATAAGAAGCAACCAAATTTTTAAATTTATCCAAAGCATTTTCCAGTTTGTTTTGATTGTAATAAATCAAACCTTCTTTTAAAAGTGACTTAGCAACAAGAGGACTTTTCTTTATTTGCTGTAGCTTTCTATGATTTTCTAAAGCCTGTGAAACCTGACCACGAGCCGTATAGGTATTTGCCAAAGCATATAAGGCATCATCCTTATATTTAGAT
>WTKB01000211.1 GCA_011524575.1 Aquimarina sp. | reverse complement strand
TATAAAGCTGTATTTATAATTATAATATTTCTAAGTAGTTAACAGAAATAGGGAATACTACATTTACATCTTCTTCACCTTCTGCATTAGTAGGGTCTCCTTCAGCTACATTTTCTCCTTCTTTGTTAGGCTCATGTAAAAGAATTACTGTTAAATCTCCACTACCTGCGTTACCTGTCTGTAAGGTAAACTCTAAACCTACAGGGTTACCATCAGCATCTTCATCTAAGTAACTTCCTAAATCTAGGTTTAAAGTATCATCAGAATTATAAAAGAATTGGTGATCTTCCATTTCTTCTTTGATTTCTTCAGTAATATCTTCAGCAGGATCTTCTGTACTGTTTAAAAGTTCAATACTTCCAGTGTAAAGTGTGTTAGCTACTAAACTACCCCCTGTAATTTCGTCAATTTCTTGATCTCCATCGGTGTCACTAGCTGTAAGAGTTACTGTATCAAATCCTTCAGCTGTTAATGTAATAGTTACATCAGTAATTACTTCTTCTTGGTTCTCTACTACAGGGTCAACGTCATCTTCACAACTTGTAAATCCTGAAATTAAAGCACTTGCAATACAAATGTTTCTAAAAAACTTTTTCATAAATATAAAATTTAATTTTTTCGAGGTAAAACTCTTAATGCAACAAAGTTACATGTTTTTTTAAAAAAACGTGTAAAAATTAATTTTTATCAAAAAACTTTTTAAAGCCTAAACGGCAAAGCATTTTCTTTTCCATATTCCAAAAAAAACGAAATTGCCCAAAAAGCCATCCAAAACTCACTAATAATACCTGATATACTAGAAAAACAAGTATAATTCTAATAGGCCAAAAGATATAGGCAGCGGTTTGAGATTTTTCAAGACCGATACTTCTCATAATAGGTAAGGCAAGTTTCATTGCACTAGACCCTGTAATGGAAAAAACAAGCATAATCACTGCTATTTCCCAGTTTTTTTCTATGCCCCAGCGTTTTTTTAATTTTTCAATCATGTTGCAAAATTACAAAATAACTGGTAATAGTATCATATTCTTTGCAGTAAACATGGTTGATCTTTAAACAAACTCTCATTTCTTCTTATTTCTCTTTCGGTTGAGGTTTTTATCCCCTCGGGTTTTTGGTTTTTTGTATTTTGCAGCTAACTTTCGACGATAAGACCCCCCTTGATTGGTTTTTTTGTTCTTTTCACTTTTTTCATGGAAAGCAGCTCCCTTTTCAGGAGGCATTTTTTTGTTTCTGGTGGTGTCAATTTCTTTAGGCTTTGGCTTTTCTTCGGGCAGAAGTGTAGGGCATAATGCTACTTCTGTTGGCCAATCTTGAGCAGGAATTTTAAATTGCATGAGTGCTTCAATAGCCTCTAAGTAATTTTGTTCTTTTGGTGTACTAAATAGTACTGATTTCCCTTTTTTGTTTGCCCTACCTGTTCGTCCAATACGGTGAATGTAGTTTTCTGGGTACTTAGGCGGATCCATTACCAGTACGTGCGATATATCAGAAATATCCAGTCCTCTGGCAAGTACATCTGTAGCTATTAATATGCGTTTTTCTCCATTATCAAAAGCTTCAATGCTTTGAAAACGGTAGTTCTGTGTTTTGTTGGAGTGAATTACGGTGCATTCATTAGGGAATTGTTCCTCTAGATATTCAAAAACAATATCTGCATGTTTTTTATTAGCCACAAAAACAAGGTTTTTGGTGTAAGTTTCTCGACCTTCTAGAAAATGGGCAATCGCATGAAGTTTACTGTAAAAATTAGGAGCTTCAATGCGTTTTTGCTCGATGTTTTCTAGTGGAGTTCCACTAAGTGCTACTGATATTTTGGTTGGTTTAATAAAATGAGCATCAATAATTGCTTCTATTTTATCACTTAATGTAGCAGAAAATAAAATTCCTTGCCTTCTTACAGGAAGTAAATCTAAAATGTTTTCAATTTGGTATTTGAATCCTAAATCAAGCATTTCATCCACTTCATCAATAATAATTTTTGAAGTTCTTTTCAAAGAAATAGCTCTAGATAACGCCAAGTCGTAAAGCCTACCAGGGGTAGCTACCACAATATCCACCCCTTCATCAAGGGCTTTTTTTTGAGTATTGATATTCGTGCCTCCATAAATACCCAGTACTTTATTCTTGGTAAATTCGGTAAATTTATCGAGTTCTGCAACCACCTGTTTTACCAATTCTCTTGTGGGTACTAAAATAAGTGCTCTTGGATCTTGTTGCTTATCATAAGGTTTGTAAGGCAGTCCGTTTAATAAAGGTAATAAATATGCCAAGGTTTTACCAGTTCCTGTTTGTGCAATTCCAACTAAGTCTTTACCTGAACGAATTGGAGTATAAGAGGCCTCTTGTACAGGAGTGGCGTGGGTGTATGCTGCTTGTTCTAGTGCTTTCTTAATATTAGGATTAAGATTGTTAAATTCAGAAAATTTCAAAAGAATAGGGGGTATTACAAGAATAATTGAAAATTCTTTGTGTATTAAAAGATTAGATCACTTCACAAAGATACATGGAACAAATGACATGAAAGAGACTTTCTTTTATTAAAGCGAGTTTATATTAATTCTATATGGTATTTACCATAATAAATTGTATTTTGATCTTGATAATTAACATAATTGAATGAACTATGAAAATAACTATAGTAGGCGCAGGTGCCGTAGGAGCAAGTTGTGCAGAATATATTGCCATTAAAAATTTTGCTTCGGAGGTCGTGCTTTTAGACATTAAAGAAGGTTTTGCAGAAGGAAAAGCAATGGATCTTATGCAAACCGCCTCTCTTTTAAATTTCGATACTAAAATTACAGGAAGCACCAATGATTATTCAAAAACTGCGGGTTCTGAGGTCGCAGTAATTACTTCTGGTATTCCAAGAAAACCAGGTATGACCCGTGAAGAACTTATCGGAATCAATGCGAGTATTGTAAAACAAGTGAGTGAAAATTTAATAAAGCATTCACCTGATGTTACAATTATAGTAGTAAGTAACCCCATGGATACTATGACTTATCTAGTGCATAAAACTACTTCGCTTCCAAAAAATAAAATTATTGGAATGGGTGGGGCTTTGGATAGTGCCCGTTTTAAATACCGTTTAGCAGAGGCTTTAGAAGCTCCAATTTCTGATATTGATGGTATGGTTATCGGTGGACATAGTGATAAAGGGATGTTACCACTTACACGTTTAGCTACCCGAAATAGCGTTAAAGCTTCGGAGTTTTTATCTGAGGAAAGACTAGAAAAAGTAGCTGCAGACACCAAAGTAGGAGGGGCAACACTTACAGGGCTTTTAGGAACAAGTGCTTGGTATGCACCAGGTGCAGCGGTATCTTCTATGGTTCAGGCTATTGTTTGTGATCAAAAGAAAATGTTTCCTTGTTCTGCATTACTAGATGGCGAGTATGGAATGTCTGATTTATGTATAGGTGTTCCAGTAATTTTGGGCAAGAATGGTATCGAGAAAATTGTAGCGATTGATTTGAATGATGCTGAAAAACAAAAATTAGCAGAAAGTGCTGCGGGTGTTCAAAAAACAAATGGATTGTTAGATTTGTAATCTGGTTATTGTACTAAAAGCTTGTTTAAAGGCACTATTTTCTATGATCCAAGTTTATAAATTTTGAATTACAAGAAGTAGTGCCTTTAAACAAGCTCTTAAATAAGCTCTTAGTATGACACCTAAGAAATACTTTTATGGAACAACTTATTAAGAGCTTGTTTAAATTTCTTACTTCCTGTAATCCAAAATTTTAAGAACTTG
>WTKB01000026.1 GCA_011524575.1 Aquimarina sp. | reverse complement strand
CATCTAATAAATATACAAAAAATTTATCGCATGTAAAAACAGAATTGGTATAAGAGCTTATACCAATTCTTAGTGAAATTCATGTACAAAAAAACCTTGAAGCATTAAAAGTAATACTTCAAGGTTAAAAACAAATTGATATATACTTATCCAATTATTCTTTAAAATCGATATAAAAGCTTGTTTGAACTACTTATTGTTCTGTTTACTATAAGAATAGCTATTAGAACTGTAATCGCTACCTTCTGTATCTTGGAAAATACCACAAGAACGACTTTTTTTTATTAAACTTTTTGAATTGTTTCCTGCTAGTTTTTTAATTTCTGGACTTAAAAAATTCATAATTCAATTGTATTTAAATTTGATTCAAATATACAACAATATAAAGATCAAAAATATATTTTTATCAAAAAAATGCATTTTTAGTATAAAATTAGCAATTTAAATAACAAATATTGTGAATAATTTATTTTCACTAAACATCTTAAACAAGATCTAGAAGCTAATCTCACTAAGACTCACTAAAAATATACTTATTATAGCTAATAATATACCTGAGAATTTCAAAGCAGTCAAACGTTCTTTAAAGAAAATAAGTCCTAGAATACTTGTGAATACAAGAACTGAAATATTGTTAATCGTAAAAATAGTAGAACTATTTAATCCTCGATAAGTGAGGGCTTCCATTAAAAAAAATATTGAAAAATAATTAGCTACTCCAAGTACGAAACCTCCAAAAATACTTCGGAAATCAAAATTAAATTCTCCATCAGCAATTTGGTAGCTAAAAATCAAAATACCCGCAAAAAATGCAGATGCAAATAGAGATACGGAGAAAAGTGCAATTTCACTAGGATCGATATAGGTATGTTCTAGAAATTTAAGACTTACATCTACAAATCCACTTCCAAAAAACACTAATATAGGTAGGGCTAGGTTGGATCTTTTAAGACGACTATCTGCATCTGCATCATAACTCACTAAATAAATAGCAGTCAGTGCAAGAAATAATCCTAAAATTTTTATCCATGACGTACTCTCTTTAAAAAAAAAGACTCCGACAATAATTGGGATAACTACACTCATTTTACTTGCTACGGCAACTACAGATAACCCATTTCGTTGTGCTGTAATCCCCATAAGATTAAAAATAGCAATAAAGGTCACCCCTAGTCCTACGGTGTACATAAACCAATGTTCATTATGCATTTTAAGTATTCGAGTGGTATTTCCATAATCTACCATTCCACAAATACAAGCAACTCCATAATTGAAAACAATGGCTTGTAATCTATTAACTTTAAAGGTGTCAAAAAGTTTAAAAATTAAGAAGATAAGACTTGAAAAAAATACACTTAATATTAATGGGATCACGGTGGGGATTTTTAAGAGTTAAACAATAAAATAATTAATAGTAAATTTATAAAAGTGATTTAAAAGCCTATTTTAAAGCTTTTTAAAGTAGAATTACAATTTTGTAAATAATTCAGAAACATCTTGTTTTTCAACTTGTAGATGCCATGTTTGAATACCGAGCTTTTCTGCTGCTTGAATATTTTCCAAAGTATCATCTATAAACAAAGTTTCATGAGGAAGTAACTTATTTTGAAAAAGTACAAATTCAAAAATATCTAAATTAGGTTTACGCATTCCTATTTCATGAGATAAATAAAAAACCTCAAAACAGTTTTTAAATTCCTCATAGAAAGGAACATTTTTTATTATTGAATCAATATGTAATGCGTTGGTATTACTAAGTAAAAATAAACGGTAGTTATGATTATTTTTAAGGTTTTTTAAAAATGCTAAACGCTGTTTTGGGAAATCAAGGAGAATAGCATTCCAAGCACATTGTATTTGATTTGTAGTTACTTCTGGGTTAGTAAATTTTTGACAAGATTGTAAAAAAGATTCCGTAGAAATTTCTCCCTTTTCGTAAGCTTGTTCTAATTGAATATGCTCATTGGTATGGGTAGTAAGTCCTAATTTTTGAAAAGACTTCAGGGTGGCTGTTTTGTCGAGATTAATAAAAATATCGCCAAAATCAAAGATAATATTTTTAATCATGGAATTAAGTGCTTGTATTTGATGAGTTTATCATTAATAAGAGACATTTCTTGTTGCACCTTTATTTTAAAGAGGCTATTCAATGTTGGAGCAACTACTCCTGAAGTAAAAAATTTTTCAGGGTTTGTAAAAACATAAGCTTCGTCCCAGAGTTGTTTATCAATAAAGCTTTGTAAGGTGTATGATCCGCCTTCAATAATCAATGATTGAATATGATGGCTGTATAAAATATCACAAATTTGATGAGGAATACTTTTGTGACAAGTAGCATTTTGTGATTGTTTATCACAGTTTACAAAGCCAAAATCAAGCTTTTTTGATAAGGTTTGTAACACTGCTTTATCTTTATGATTTAAAGAAGTAATCACCAATGTTTTTTGTGAGGAATTAAATACTTTTAGATTTTGGTAATCGAGTTTTAATTCTAAATCTAAAACCACACGTAAACAATCACTACCTTTCCATAGTCGAGTATTTAAGCTTGGATTATCGGCAATAACAGTATGTGTACCGATTAATATCGCCTGCTCACTTGCACGTTGTTTATGCACATATTGCCTTGATATTTTATTGGTAATCCAATAAGGCAATGGAGGTTGATCCTTTCTAAGTTGATTATTTGGGCTTATAAACCCATCCGTACTTTGTGCCCATTTTAGAAAAATGTAAGGTCGCTTTTTTCTGTGAAAAGTAAAAAAGCGTTTATTGAGTTCCAAACAAGCTGTTTCTAAAATTCCTACGGTTACTTCACAACCTGCATCTTTAAGTTTTTGGATCCCTAATCCATTAACCTTTGCGAAAGGGTCTTTACAGCCAATATAAACTTTACGAATCCCAGATTTGACAATTAAATCGGCACAAGGAGGTGTCTTACCAAAATGGGCACAAGGTTCTAAACTCACATAAATACTAGATAATGGAAGTAGTTCTTGATTAACAACACTTTCAATAGCTCGAACTTCAGCATGCTCCTCTCCTGCTCTTTGATGCCACCCTTCTCCAATAATACGGCTCTCATAAACCACTACAGCTCCCACCATCGGGTTAGGATACGTGGTGCCTTTGCCGTTTTTAGCCAGTTGCAAGCAACGTTGCATGTATTTTTGGTGCTTTTCTATACTTTGCATATCTATTACTGCAATGATTACTTTTTCTAAAAAAGAGTGATTTCTTTAGTTTCTGAAATAGGATAATCGTAATTGATTACTCCTTTATTAAAAGTCATTCCGCCTTTGATATCCAATTTTACTTTTCTTTTAGAAAGTACTCCAAGTATATTTCCAATTAAATCATTTTTCTTGCTACCAAGTAATTTTGAAGCAGAAATTTCTCCTTGTAACGGAATAGCAAAAGTATCTTTTGAAGGAACATCAAATCTAGAAGGTGCTAAACTACCTATTTTAGTATCGTTAATATAAAGAAAGATAGAATCTGCTAAAATTTCTCCACCTACATCATTGATGTTTTCAAAAATAGCATCAGCTTTAAACTTTAGTACTTTGTTTTTTAAACCAGAACCATCGATACTTACTTTTTCTAAAGTAATAAATTTCGGTTTTTCGCTTAGAGAACAACTTGCAAATAAAGTAACAAATGCAAGGCAAAATAAATAATGTATTTTCATAATGAATTCAAATATGTTTGCTTCAAAAATAGTAATTTCAAATATTAAATAGTATTATTATAGATATTATAC
>WTKB01000363.1 GCA_011524575.1 Aquimarina sp. | reverse complement strand
CGTAATACAATTTAAATTTGCAGTAGAAATATTTAACACAAACTATGCAACGTTATTTCATTACAGGTATAGGTACAGATGTAGGTAAAACAGTAATTTCTGCTATTGTAACCGAAAGTCTAAAAGCCGATTACTGGAAACCTATTCAAGCAGGTGATTTGGATTATTCGGATACGGATAAAGTAAAAGCTTTAGTGAGTAATCAACAATCTTACTTTCATAAAAATGCCTTTGCTCTAAAAACCCCTATGAGTCCACACGCTGCGGCTGCTATAGATGGTATCGAAGTAAAATCAAAGGCGATAAACACCCCTCAAAACCCTACTAACAATCCTTTTTTAGTAGTTGAAGGAGCGGGAGGCTTACTTGTTCCTATTAACAATACCGAAACCATTTTAGACTTAATACAACCCGATGATAAAGTTATATTAGTATCAAGACACTATCTTGGCAGTATTAATCACACCTTACTTTCTGCTGAAGTTTTAAAGTCAAGGTATAAAGATATTTCAATAGGAATTATTTTTAATGGAGAAGAACATCCAACCACGGAATCAATTATTGAAAAAAAAACAGAGCTTCCTGTTTTAGGACGTATTGATGAAGATTTGGATCTTACTAAAGAGACCATTAGCCGTTATGCACAAAAATTAAAAACAGCTTTAGAAAATCTTTAGAGCTTTTTGATACCGTACATCTATTCTGTTTTGCTATCAATACTATTACTATATGGAAAGTATTCTAAAAAAAGACCAAAACTATATTTGGCATCCGTTAACACAACACAAAACACAACCTGAAGTACTTCCTATTACACGGGCAAAGGGGGTTTGGTTATACGATGATAAAGAAAACGCATACATTGATGCCATTTCTTCTTGGTACACTTCTATCTATGGGCATTGTCACCCCAAAATAATACATGCAGCACAAGAACAAATGCAAAACTGTGATCAAGTTATCTTTAGTGGTTTTACCCATGCACCTGCAGCAAATCTTGCCGAAGCTCTCATAGGTATTTTACCTGAAAATCAACAAAAAGTATTTTTCTCTGATAATGGTTCTACAGCAACCGAAATTGGCATAAAAATAGCTTTACAATACCACCATAATAAAGGACAAGAACGCCATGTGATTTTAGCTTTCGAAGAAGGTTTTCATGGAGATACCTTTGGAGCAATGTCCGTATCAGGACTTTCTGTATACAATGGTCCTTTTGAAAATCATTTTATAAAAGTGGTTCGGATTGCTGTACCTAATGAAAACAACCATAAACAAGTACTTTCCAATTTAGAAAAGCTTATTGATATTCATGATATCGCAGGCTTTATTTACGAACCTTTAGTACAAGGTGCTGCAGGTATGAAAATGTACGAAGCCAAATACCTTATTCCTATTTTAGAACTATGTAAAGCTCATGAGATTATAACTATCGCAGATGAAGTCATGACTGGTTTTGGTAAAACAGGTACTGCTTTTGCTTCTCAACAAATTTCAATATTACCAGATGTAATATGTCTTTCAAAAGCACTTACTGCAGGCTTTATGCCCATGGCAATTACCTCATGTACACAACGTATATTTGATGCTTTTTACAGCGATGATACATCAAAAGGACTGTTTCATTGTCATACGTATACCGCCAACCCAATTGCCTGTGCTGTAGCAAAAGCATCCGTAGACTTATTAGTTTCAAAATCGATGCAACAACACCGAAAACGCATTGAACAATCGCATAAAGAATTTATCGCAGCACTTTGTAAACATCCTAAAGCACAAAATGTACGTAGTAAAGGAATTATTTTAGCTTTTGAACTACAGATAGATTGTAAGGAACGCTATGGAAATACTCGAAAGAAAATATACAATGCTTTTATGGCACAAGGCATTTACTTAAGACCACTAGGAAATACGATATACATCGTACCACCATTTATTACCACTAACAAAGAGCTTCAAAAAATCTACACAAGTATTGAAAATATCTTAGAACTTGTTTAAACTTTACGAAATAATAAAACTTAACTCTTGATTACAAATCCAATATCTATCACTGCTTCTAGCGCGCTATGTAGCCTTGGGGAAAACCCCTTAGAAATCTGGGAAAATTACACCATTAATCCTCAAAAACATTTTGCTACACTAGAAACTATAAACAACCAAGAAACTGTAGTAGGGCGGCTGTGCTTAGCAAGCAAAAAATCCTTAGAAGTGCTAAAAAACAGTAACAGTCACTATAAAAATTTAGATCCAACAGTACTCATGGCACTACATAGCTCACGTAAAGCTATTGAAAAAGCAGGCTGGAATCCAGAAACAAATTTTGGAATAAATATAGGTAGCTCCAGAGGAGCAACCACATTATTTGAAAAATACCATCAAGAATTTATAACTACACAAAAATCAAGCACACTAGCTTCACCCACTACAACACTCGGAAATATATCCTCTTGGGTTGCTCATGATTTACAGTCTCAAGGTCCACAAATTAGTCATTCTATCACTTGTTCTACAGCTTTACATGCTGTACTTAATGGTGTGGCATGGTTACAATCTGGAATATGTGATTACTTTTTAGTTGGAGGGTCGGAAGCTCCTTTAACTCCTTTTACTCTTGCACAAATTAAAGCTTTAAAAGTATATAGTAGGCAAAATAACGAGGAATACCCTTGTAGAGCTTTAGATTTAGATAAAAAATACAACCAGATGTTTCTTGCAGAAGGTGCTGCAGTTTTTTGCCTTGAAAAAGGAAAAAAAACTAATGCTATGGCTCATATTATAGGTATAGGTTATGCCACCGAACCATTAACTCATAATATTTCTATCACATCAGATGCTGTATGTTTTCAAAAATCAATGCAAATGGCATTACAAAATCATGAACCAAAAAGTGTGGATGCCGTAGTAATGCATGCCCCAGGAACTATAAAAGGAGATTTATCTGAATACCGAGCATTACAAAAAATATTTGGAGAAAATACCTTACCCTTTTTAACGACCAATAAATGGAAAATCGGACATAGTTTTGGAGCAAGTGGAGCACTAAGCCTAGATTTTGCATTGATGCAATTACAACACCAAAAAGCTATCGGTGTACCTTTTGGAACTTTAAAAACACAGGAAACCCCAAAAAATCTTAAACGTATCTTAGTAAATGCCGTAGGGTTTGGTGGAAATGCAGTTTCTTTACTGATAGAAAAATAAACAAAAAAAGCTATGTTTAAAGGGTCTAAATTATATAGTATCTTAAACTTCAAATGTCCAAGATGTCACAAGGGTTCTTTTTATAAAGCAAAGCATCCTTATGAATTTTATAAAATAGGAAAAGTGCATTCTCATTGTAGTGAATGCCATTTAAAGTATGAGATTGAAACAGGGTTCTATCAAGGTTCTTATTATGTGACTTATGCACTAGGTGTTGCTCTTTTTATTAGTGTTTGCACTATAGGGTATCTACTTGGTATTCGTTCCCCATTCCAGCTATTTTTTGGATTTGTTAGCATCTTACTAATTACTTCTCCTATTTTATATGCACTTTCAAAAATTATATGGATTAATATTTTTGTGAACTATAAAAAGAAGAAGGAATAGTTAAGAGCTTGTTTAAAAAGTAGGCTTTGAAAATGATTCAAAGCCTACTAAACGAAAAAAGCCTACTAATATAAAATTAGTAGGCTTTGTACTCGGGACGGGACTTGAACCCGTACGAACTAATGTTCATTGGATTTTAAGTCCAACGTGTCTACCAATTCCACCACCCGAGCG
>WTKB01000193.1 GCA_011524575.1 Aquimarina sp. | reverse complement strand
CCTATAGACGAAAATATCAGTGAGATGTTACAATAGCTATACCAATTGGTCTTTGAAATTGCTATTAAGAGTTTGTTTAAACGGAATACGAACTATAATTCTGTTTAAACAAGCTCTAATTAGCATTGTAACACCCTAATATATATCTACTTAAAAAAAATAAATTTAAAATACATAAGAAAAACAACCACTTGACGAAAAAAAACAGCAATAAATAGCATTTTTTTATTGAATTAATATATTTTGCTATATTTTATATAAAAAACGATTTACTTATGACAAACGAACAACACTATAAAAGCTGGAATCAAATTAAAACCAATGACTCTTGGTCGATTTTTAAAATCATGGGAGAGTTTGTTAATGGTTTTGAAAAAATGAGTCAGATAGGCCCTTGTGTTTCTATTTTTGGTTCTGCAAGAACACCTGAAGATCATCCGTACTACGAATTGACTGTAGAGATTGCTCAAAAAATTGTAAAACAAGGTTATGGAGTTATCTCTGGAGGTGGTCCAGGTATTATGGAAGCTGCAAATAAAGGAGCACATCTTGCAGGGGGTACATCTGTAGGCCTGAATATCGAACTTCCTTTTGAACAAAATGACAACCCTTACATAGACGATGACAAAAGTATTAACTTCGACTACTTCTTTGTTCGAAAGGTAATGTTTGTAAAATACTCTCAAGGTTTTGTAGTAATGCCTGGAGGTTTTGGTACTTTAGATGAACTTTTTGAATCTATTACCTTAATACAAACTAAAAAGTCGGGAACATTTCCTGTTATTTTAGTAGGAAAAAAGTTTTGGTCAGGACTCATTGACTGGATCAAAGAAACGCTTTTAGAAAATAATAAAAATATTAGTCCAAAAGACTTAGACCTTTTACAAGTAGTAGATACTGCCGATGAAGTTATCGAACGCCTTGAGGCTTTCTACACGAAAAACCGTTTAAGCCCTAACTTTTAATTAATTGGCAAAGATAATATTAAGTCTATTAACGACTTTAATGCTGTACACCTCTGCTTTTAGCCAAGACGAATCTTGGTTAAAAGCAAATTTTGATATCCAGAATCGAAATATTACCATTTCCCATCTTTTAAAATATACTAACAACTCCAAACAAGCACTTTCTGAAATTTATCTATTGGACTGGAACCATGCTTTTTCAAGTAAAACCACCCCTTTAGCAAAACGTTTTGAAGAAGATTTTAAACGTAGTTTTCATTACAGCTCAGAAATTAAAAAAGGACATACTACCATACATCATATTTTAAATAATAACGAAGTAATCTACTATGAGCGTTTAAAAAATCATCCTGATGTTATAAAAATACATCTTAAAACCCCACTTGCTCCTCTTGATAGTATTTCCTTAGATATAAACTATACCTCTTACATCCCTGATCATTCCTTTACAGGCTATGGCATGAGCAAAAATAATATAGCTATACGCTATTGGCACTTAGCTCCTGCAACAATCAAAAACAATAAATGGATTTATTTTTCTCATAAAGACCTCAACGATTTTTGTGCAAAACCAAGCACCTATCACTTAGAAATTTCGCACCCTAAAACGCACACTCTTTACACAGACCTTAAAAAAAATAACGATACTCTAAATACTGGAATCAAGACCTTCAAAGGTACTAATACCCAAAACATTTGTATGTACTTTGAAGAAAAAAAAGCGAATTCAATAAAAATTTCAGACACCAAAGAATATTTAGTAATTTCTAACTTAGATACCAAAGGGATTACTACAACTACTCAAAAACAGATACATGAAAAAATCATCCATTTTCTATCAGAATTTTATGGAAATACCCCTATTGATAACACGTATTTGATTCTAAAAGAAGACTATCAAAAAACACCTTTATACGGTTTAAATCAACTTCCTAAATGGCTACGTGTATTTCCAAAAGAGTTTATTTATGAACTTAAAACTCTAAAACAATGTATTTGGATTTTCCAAAACAAACTATTACTAACTAATACTCGTAAAGATACCTGGATCACAGAAGGACTACAATATCTAGTACTTCAAAAATACATACAGACCCATTATCCAGATATTAAACTTTTAGGGAATTTGAGTCAATTACCATTAATTAAAAATTTAGAAATAGGAAAAGCTCCTTTTAAAGAACAATGGTATCTAGGTTATAAAAATACGGAAGCGAACTACCTACAACAACCTCTTCATACCCCAAAGGATCAACTTATAAAATTTAATAGTACTATCGCAAACCCCTATAAAGCAGCTTTAATACTTAACTATCTAAAAGCCTATACCCAAGATAAGGAGTACATTAAAACAGTAGTACAATCCTTTACTAAAAAAGAAACCCCATACCAAATCATTGACACTGAAGATTTCGTAGCTCAACTTGAAAAACACACCAAAAAAAACATCAAGTGGTTTAACGATGATTTTTTAAAACAGCAATCAAGACCAAATTCTCGTATTAAAAAAATCATTCAAGAAACCGATAGTACCCGAATTATTCTTGAAAACAAAAGATCTTATTTACCTGTACATTTAAAAGTTTTTAATCAAAAAAAACTTGTAAACGAGCTTTGGACCTCGGCATTTAAGGACACTATGAGTATCTCTTTTCCAAAAAGAAAAAAGTATTATTTTGAACTTGATCCAGATCAAAAATTACCTGAAGTAAATCGTCGAGATAATTTTTCAAAAACACATGGACTCCTCAGAAAAAAACTTAAAATAAGACTATCTAAAGACATCGAGAACCCCAGATACTATCAAAATTTTGTAACCCCTACATGGGGGTATAACCTCTATGATGGTTTTCTTTTAAGTACGCGCTGGAGTAATCGAACTTGGATTCGTAATGATTTTACTTACAACATTACCCCTACATACACAACAACTTCTAAAAAAATACTTGGTTCTATAGGATTTATATATTCCCATCAATTTAAAAATGACCAATGGTACTTAGGTTCTATTGCTGTAAATGCCTCTACAACAAGCTACACGGAAAATCTACTTTTTAAAAAATTTACAGCAAGTGCATCATTAGCCTTTAGAAAACCTGATCTAAGAAAAAATCATCATAAAACACTTAACTTAAAACATATTTCTATACAAAGAGAACAAGATTTAGAAACGCCTTTACCTTCGCCTAATTACAGCATTTGGAATTTATCGTTTAGCAATAGTGATGCCAATATGGATCATATTTTATCCTATAAATTTAATATCGAACACGCTAAAAACTTTAATAAAATACAAGGTATTTTTAATTTTCGTAAGCTTTTTTTAAACGATAGACAACTTCACTTTAGAATATTTGCAGGTACATTTTTAAACAACCAAACGGTTAAAGATCATGATGATTTTTTTAGTTTTGCATTAGACCGCCCTACAGATTATTTATTTCAATACCCATATTTGGGACGTAATGAAACTACAGGTTTTTTTAGTCAAGAGTTTATAACAGCAGAAGGTAATTTCAAATCTAAATTAAAGGTACGTTACGCCAATAAATGGCTAGTAACCACAAGTATTGAAAACAGTATTTGGAACTGGATTCATGCTTATGTAGATATTGGAATAGTTAAAAACAATAATACACGTGTTACTAAATTTTATGATTCTGGGATTAAACTCAATTTAGTCCAAGACTATTTTGAGTTGTATTTCCCCTTACAATCTTCACTGGGTTTTGAACCCAATTTAGGAAATTATGCCTCTCGCATTCGCTTCAAAGCTGCGTTAAGTTTTAGTACCATTACTAAATTATTTTC
>WTKB01000113.1 GCA_011524575.1 Aquimarina sp. | reverse complement strand
TTATTCTAAATAAACATAATCCTCAGAAGGGGAATTTTGAGTAGTATCAAAAACTACTTGTACGTTATTGTGTGATGAGGTAGAAAGAGAAATCCCTTTAAAATCGGCTTTTATAGGATATTTTTTGTGATTTCTATTAACCAATACCGTTGTTTGTATTTTTTTTAATGGAATATCTAAAAAATGTTTAACTGCATAAATTAATGTACTCCCTGTATTAAGGACATCATCAGCAATAATGATAGATTTTTCTTCAAAATCAGCTACAGAAGCATCCAACTTTAAAGAAGCCAACGGATTAGATTTATCAATTTCTATCTTATATAATTTCACATCAAGTTCAGAAATCTCTCTAAGCGTAGCACATAGTTTTTCTGCAAAAATAAAACCGTTTGGAGCAACACCTACCACACATATTTGAGTTTCTTTAACATTAGCCTCATAAATTTGATAAGCAATACGTGTTATTTTATGCTGAATCTGTTGATGATTAAGAATAATTTCTTTCATAAGAATTAAAATAAATTAAAAAATCTTTGGAGCTTGTTTAAAGGGAATACAAACTGTAATTCAAAAGTTTTTGGTATGAGATTTTGTAAGTCCTTTTAAAGTGATCCAAATTCTTAAAATTTTGGATTATAGGAAGTAGTGCCTTTAAACAAGCTCTAAGGTAAATAAAGCACTATATTATTCATACCAATTTCGTACTTCTTAAAATTTTTCTTCAGAAATATCTAAGTCTGTTGTATTACTACCTTCTGATAATGCATCTGTATCACTACCATTAAACCAATCATCAATGGCTCTACGGTCTTTTTTAGTAGGGCGTCCAGTTCCTTTTTGACGATAGTAATCTTGAGCATGTTTTAAAAGTTCTTTATGCTCAAAAGCTTCTTTTGAAGTATGGTCTTTACGATAAATATCTACCAGTTTTGCCCCTAGCCTACTTTTAGGTAAATCTAAAACTTCAATTTGATAATTAATTTGATCTTTCCGAATACTTAAACGATCTCCAGGATAAACATCTCTTGAGGGTTTTATCGTCTGATCTTTAATTTTCACCTTACCATCCTTAACTGCCTTTGTAGCAATACTTCGGGTTTTATAAAAACGAATGCACCACAAGTATTTATCAACTCTCATAAAAAAAACTATTAACTTGGTATTTATCGCTTGTTTAAAGGCACTACTTCCTGTAAACAAGCTCTAAAAGGTATAACCTCCATAAAGTCAAAAATACGATAAAATTGTATCTTCGTACTTTAAACTTTTTACATTCTTTTTTACCTTCATGAAAAAATCACTTTTATTACTTTCTGTATCTATTTTATTAAGTCTTGTTTCTTGTAGTAAAGACGAGGATAACGATGCTGAAACTGCTCGTGACCGTAACGAGCAACAAACTACAGATGATGCACTAATTACTCAATTTTTAAAAACACACACCTATAACTACACTGATTTTGAAACTGATTTAGCAAATAGCCATACAAATATTCAATTCACAAAAATTAATAGTGAAGAAAGCCTTGCTGGTAACGAACCTGATTCTATACCATTATTTGATCTTGTAGAAACACATACACTAGAATACTTAGACACCGACTACAACTATTATGTATTAAAAGTAAAAACATCAGATGCGAGCGAATCTACTTTCCAAAAACAAGTTTTTGCAACAGACAATGTACTAACCACTTCTAGAGCGTTTGTAATTCATACCAATGAAAAAACAGCTGACCAAGACGCTTCCTACTACTTAAAATCTGAAACCTACGATTTTCTTACTGAAGAAACTCCAACAATTTCTGGAACAAGTACAACAAACTCAACTATTGGAGTACGTCATGCACGTAGCGGTTTTAAAGTAGCTAGTGCTAGTGACACCTCAAAACCTTGTGAAATTATAGGTAGTGATGCTTTAGGAAATAGCATATATAATTCTGACTTTGAAGCTGGTGCTGCCTTTATCCCTTCAGGATTGATGTTTTTTAGTAGTTATATTAATACAAGCTCATTTACAGCACTCGAAGAACAAACCAGCACGGAACAGCAAGAAGAAGAAGAAGAAGAAGAAGAAGCAGAAGAAGAAGTAGAAACTTCAAGCAACTACCAAAACTTTGTATATACATTTTCTACCATAAACACCATTCATGGAGATACGGATGGTGATGGTATTTTAGACATCTACGAGGATTTACCTTCAGACTTAGCATTTTTAGAAAATTATGAACCAACAACGATTAGCTACCTCGGAGATGGAAACTTAGAAAATGATGATACGGATGGTGACGGTGTTCCAAATTACCTAGATACGGATGATGATGGAGATACCTATTTAACCTCAGAGGAAATTACTGTAGCGGATACAGATACCAGTATTGATAACGACTGTGATGGTTTTTTCAGTAATGATACGGATGTGAGCTACGCCGATATAGACACCAATAACATCCCCGATTATCTAGAAAAAGAACAAATCCCAAATGAGGATTAAAACACCCTTACACATTCAACTATGAAAAAAGTGTTGCCCCTACTCTTGTTTTTAATACTATTTTATCCGTTACTATCAGTAGCACAAAATAGTTCTGACGGAATACAAGAAACCATTATCAAAAATAGTGGTTTAATTCAGCAATTTGCACAATTAGCCCCGCTTGGCATTAACCCCTATGCTACTGTTTTTATAACAGCATTATGTGCTAAACTGGGCTTTCACAATTCATTTGTAGCCACCAACCCTTTTTTTAATAGTTGGACCGTACTTCTTATTTTTGGAGGGCTTTTTTTATTTACTACTTTAGTCGGAACGGTTTTTAAAAGCAACAAAGTAACTGCTCCTATTGCTCTTGCGGATAATTACCTTTCCGACCAAGCGGCATTAGTGATCAATGCCGTTATTATGTTAGCACCACTATGGTATGTTAATAATAGTTTATCCGAAAACCCCATAGTTTATCAAGCCAGTTTTTTAGCCCTCGATTTAAAAACAGCTCTCGTATTAATTTCATCGATGTACTTTTTGATTGTGGTGATGAGTGTGCGTTTTTTTATTGATATTTTAATTTTTTTAAGTCCTATTCCTTTTATAGATAATTTTTTGGGACTCATTAAAACGATACTCACCACAGGACTGGTAGCAGTTAGTATTGCAAGCCCTACACTTTCAGTACTCATTTCTATAGTGCTATTTATAGGTGCATTATTTTTTTATAAACGTTCTGTAAGGCTCACTAATAAAATTAAATACCTTTTTATCTATCCGATTTTAAACATTTTTAGAGACAAAGAACAAGTGCTTACTAATGGAGCATATCCTTCTGTTTTAGTCTATTTAAAAAAGAAAACTTCTAAATTTAAAGAAGGACAAATTGTTCGTCTGGAAAAACAACAAAATAAGTTTTATCTTGTGAAAAAGAAATTTCTTTTTTCTACCATTGAAGAAGAAATTTCCCTAACTAATTGTTATTTCGTTCAAAATCAATTGGATATTGAGCTTACTAATAACACTGAAAATTACTTATTAATATTTAATAGATCGCACCACAATCATATAGAGAAATTATCCAAAATATTTGAGGTTTCTATCCAGAAAAAAACAACATCACCATTAATTTCACAGCAAAATTTCTGGAATAAATTAAAGTTTTCACTGAATAAAAAAGATTTAAAAAGGCTTGGAGAGTTTTGAGACTTTCTCAAAGGCTATGGACTTGAGAGCTTGTTTAAAAACCAAAAAAACAGATTAAAGAATTTTTATATAGCTAAAAGTCTTATATTTA
>WTKB01000090.1 GCA_011524575.1 Aquimarina sp. | reverse complement strand
ATAAAGAAAAAATACTTCAATTTATTTTATATCGTTTTCAAAGATCAATTGGTATAATTACAAAAAATGAAACCAATTTGTTTACTGTTTGTTGAGATGTTATAAACATGGATTCCATATTTATAAGTTCAAGTTTTATACCATTTTGATGTTGTGTTCTGTTTTAGAGCTTGTTTAAACTCACCACTTCCTGTAATCCAAAATTTTAAGAACTTGGATCACTTTAAAAGGATTTACGTATCTCGATATGTGCATCATTTAAAAGTAAACCAAAACCTTAAACTTTTGAATTACAGTTTGTATTCAGTTTAAACAAGCTCTAATACCTTGAGAGATCCTTTCTACTTTATCAGAAAAATAAACCGTAGCTAAGGCTATGCTTGATTTTTATAATGCGTATAAAGAAAAAATACTTCAATTTATTTTATATCGTTTTCAAAGATCAATTGGTATAATTACAAAAAATGAAACCAATTTGTTTACTGTTTGTTGAGATGTTATAAACATGGATTCCATATTTATAAGTTCAAGTTTTATACCATTTTGATGTTGTGTTCTGTTTTAGAGCTTGTTTAAACTCACCACTTCCTGTAATCCAAAATTTTAAGAACTTGGATCACTTTAAAAGGATTTACGTATCTCGATATGTGCATCATTTAAAAGTAAACCAAAACCTTAAACTTTTGAATTACAGTTTGTATTTAGTTTAAATAAGCTCTTAAACATTAAACAGAAAGTGCATAACATCACCATCTTTTACCACATAGTTTTTACCTTCTACACTAAGTTTTCCTGCTTCTTTAACTTTAGCTTCACTACCTAAATCTGTGTAATCGGAGTATGCAATTACTTCAGCTCTAATAAACCCTTTTTCAAAGTCGGTATGAATGACACCTGCTGCTTGTGGTGCAGTAGCTCCTATAGGAATAGTCCAAGCACGAACTTCTTTTTCTCCTGCAGTAAAGTAGGTTTGTTGATTGAGTAACTTGTAAGCTGCACGAATCAGCACTGATGATCCAGGTTCTGTAAGTCCCATGTCTTCCAAAAATACTTGGCGTTCTTCGAAATCGTCTAACTCATTAATATCTGCTTCTGTTCCTACTGCAAGAATGATCACCTCGGCATTTTCGTTGGCAACACTTTCTTTTACTTTTTCTACGAGGTCATTTCCTGTGGTAGCTGCACTTTCGTCTACATTACAAACATAAAGTACAGGCTTGTTGGTAATAAGCTGCATAGGATGCACATACTCCACAAGATCTTCTTCAGAAAATTCAATACTTCTCACTGAAGTGCCGCTTTCCAACGTTTCTTTAATTTTGTTTAAGATGACTTCTTCTGTCTGAGCTTCTTTGTTTCCTGTTCTGGCAGCACGTTTGGTTTTTTCTAAACGTTTTTCAACGGTTTCAAGATCTTTGAGTTGTAGTTCAATATCAATAGTTTCTTTGTCTCTTATGGGATCTACAGAACCATCTACATGAATGATATTATCATTTTCAAAGCATCTAAGTACATGGATAATAGCATCCGTTTCACGGATATTTCCTAAAAACTGATTTCCAAGACCTTCTCCTTTACTTGCTCCTTTTACAAGCCCAGCAATATCTACAATTTCTACAGTAGCAGGGATTACTTTTTCAGGATTTACTAAACTTTCTAGTTTTTCTAAACGTGGATCAGGTACATTTACCACGCCTACATTAGGCTCTATGGTACAGAATGGGAAGTTGGCACTCTGTGCTTTAGCGTTTGATAAACAATTGAATAATGTAGATTTTCCTACATTGGGTAAGCCCACAATTCCTGCTTTCATAGTGATGTTATTTATAATAAGTTTTATCAATAGCAAATATAGGGTGGAAAGTGCGCTTATGCAATGAGGTATTTTGTGAGAGCTTGTTTAAGAAAGCTTATAAAACTTCACTTTTAAATAACTATTGACTTCATTATCTTTGTATTTCTATAAAAATTAAGGCATGTCATTATCCCAGCAAGAAATTGTTAGAAGAGAAAAGTTACAAAGTATTCGAGATATGGGTATTAACCCTTATCCAGCTGATTTATATCCTGTAGATCATACCTCAAAAGTAATTAAACAAAATTATACCGAGGGTAAAAAAGTAGTGATTGCAGGTAGGTTAATGCGTAAAAAAGTGCAAGGAAAAGCCTCTTTTGCAGAACTACAAGATGCAGAAGGTCGTATTCAGGTTTATTTTAATAGAGATGAAATTTGCATTGGAGAAGATAAGACCAAGTACAATGAACTTTTTAAGAAATTATTAGATCTAGGTGATTTTATAGGTATAGTAGGGGAGTTGTTTACTACTCAAGTAGGAGAGATTACCGTTTCAGTAAAAGATTTTACACTGCTTAGTAAAGCCTTAAAGCCTTTGCCACTTCCAAAAACGGATGTAGAAGGAAATACGTATGATGAGTTTAACGACCCAGAATTACGTTACCGCCAACGTTATGCTGATTTAGTAGTAAATCCGTCCGTAAAAGAGGTGTTTGTAAAGCGTACCAAGCTTTTTAATTCCATGCGTTCTTTTTTTAATGATCGTGAATATTTTGAAGTAGAAACTCCTATTTTACAGCCTATTCCAGGAGGGGCTTCTGCACGTCCTTTTATAACGCATCACAATTCGTTAGACATTCCCTTATATATGAGGATTGCTAACGAACTTTATTTAAAAAGACTTATTGTAGGTGGTTTTGATGGCGTGTATGAGTTTTCTAAAAATTTCCGTAACGAGGGTATGGATAGGACTCATAATCCAGAGTTTACAGCTATGGAGATTTATGTCGCCTACAAGGATTACAACTGGATGATGGAATTTACAGAGGAGTTATTGGAGCATTGTGCTATGCAAGTAAATGGTTCTACAACAACAACTTTTGGCGAGCATGAGATTAGTTTTAAAGCGCCATATCCAAGAGTAACCATGACAGATTCTATCAAACATTTCACAGGTTTTGATATTACAGGAAAAACCGAAGAAGAGCTTTTTGAAGCGGCTAAAGGTATGGGTATTGATGTGGATAAAACCATGGGTAAAGGTAAGCTCATCGATGAGATTTTTGGAGAAAAGTGTGAGGGGAATTACATTCAGCCTACTTTTATTACCGACTATCCAAAAGAAATGAGTCCACTATGTAAAGAGCACCGTGATAACCCAGAACTCACCGAGCGTTTTGAGCTTATGGTTTGTGGTAAAGAGATTGCAAATGCTTACTCAGAATTAAACGACCCTATTGATCAGCGGGAGCGTTTTGAAGCACAATTAAAGTTATCTGAAAAAGGAGATGACGAAGCCATGTTTATCGATCAAGATTTTATTAGAGCTTTAGAGTATGGGATGCCCCCAACTTCGGGCTTAGGTATTGGTATGGATCGTTTGATTATGTATTTAACGAATAATCAGTCGATACAAGAGGTGTTGTTTTTTCCTCAGATGAAACCAGAGAAAAAACAAATTCCGCTTACTGATGAGGAAAAAATTGTGGTGAAGTTACTAAAAGAAGCATCTCCACAATCATTAGCTGATTTAAAACAAAAAGCAGCATTAAGTGGTAAGAAATGGGATAAAACCACAAAGAGCCTTTCAAAAAATGGTGTTATAAGCATTGAAAAAACAGATGCAGGTATTTTTGCAAGTTTAAAACTTTAAACAAGCTCTTGGGAGCTGTGTTTAACATAGTTGTTATTAGAGCTTGTTTAAGGGGGATACAGGCTGTAATTCAGAAGTTTAAGGTTTTGGTTTACTTTTAAATGATGCACATATCGAG
>WTKB01000181.1:1919-12089 GCA_011524575.1 Aquimarina sp. | reverse complement strand
TATTAAGAACTTATTAAAGCATCATAAAAACCTTGTCAATTGCGAGGTTTTTTATGTTTCTAAATTTTTAATTAGATGACTACTCGTGACTTTTTAAATACTATACGCGTGACGAGAATTTGTTCTTACTTAAGTTAGGATAAGTAGTATCTGATTCTTTTGATACGACTTTAAGAGTAGATTTACGGATAGATCTTGGTATAATTTAGTTTCCTCCTTAGATTCCTGATCTTCAGAAACTCCCTTATTCCCTTGAGTATCTAAAGTAGAACTTTCAGTAGCCTGTAAGTCTGTTGTTGTGTCCTCTTTTTATTGAAAGTCTTTACTCACCATTTAAATTTGAAACTATCTCCATAATACTATCAAAAAACAAGCCCATAAACTTTATGATTTAGAGCTTGTTTAAACCAAACACTAACTGTAATTCAAAAGTTAAAGGTTTTGGATTATCAGGAAGTAGTATATTTAAACAAGCTCTTATATAAATACTTGAAATTTAAGGAAAAATATAAATAAAATAGTGTTTATCACACTATTTACTCTGGAGCAAGAGTAACTTCAAGTCCATCTAACTCAGGAGTTATAGGAATTTGACACCCTAACCTTGAATTATCTTCCACATGAAATGCCTCTGCAAGCATTAAGTCTTCATCTTGTCCCATTTCTGGCAACTCATGACTAGAAGTTACATAACACTGGCATGAAGCACACATGGCCATACCACCGCAAGTACCCTCTACAGGTAATTCATAGGCTTTGCAAACTTCCATAAGATTCATAGCCATATCAGTTGGAGCTTGTACATCGTGTACAACACCTTCTCTATCTGTGATTTTAATGGTTACATCCATATGTCTGTGTATTTTATTTAAGATGCTTTATGACTCTGTATCAATAGCTTTTACAACTTCTTTTTTAGCTTCTTTTTTAGAACCATCAAAACCAGTTACACCACCTACAGTTGTATATTTCATAACATATTTCTTATCAGGGAAGATAATTTGATACGCACTTTGACACATGATAGCTGCTTCATGGAAACCAGACAAAATGAGCTTTAATTTCCCTTTGTAGGTATTCACATCACCAATGGCAAAAATACCTGGTATATTGGTTTGATAATCATAAGAATTATCTACTTTAATAGCATTTTTCTCTATCTCTAAGCCCCAATCTGCAATTGGACCTAATTTAGGAGAAAGCCCAAAAAGTGGAATAAAGTTATCTACTTCTAATTTAATATCTGTAGTTTCTTTAGTTTTTGTATCTTTCTTTACAATACCAACAGCATCTAAGTGTCCTTCTCCGTAAAGCGTTTTTACTTCAGCATCCGTAATCAATTTAATTTTTCCTGCTTTAGAAAGTTCTTCAACTTTTTCTACAGAATCTAATGCTCCTCTAAACTCTTTACGACGGTGTACTAAAGTAACCTCTTTGGCTACATCGGCAAGGAAAATAGACCAATCTAAGGCAGAATCTCCACCTCCTGCAATGACTACTTTTTTATCACGATATACCTCTGGATCACGAATAATATAAGATACCCCATTATCCTCGTAACCTTGAATCCCTTCAATAGGTGGTTTTCTTGGCTCGAAAGAACCGAGTCCACCAGCGATAGCTACTACTGGTGCATTGTGTTGCGTACCTTTATTTGTAGTTACTAAAAAACTCCCGTCTTCTAATTTTTCAATGGTTTCAGCACGCTCTCCAAGGGTAAACCCAGGCTCAAAAGGCTTGATTTGTTCCATTAGGTTATCCACTAAATCACCTGCTAGAATCTCAGGAAAACCTGGGATATCATAAATAGGCTTTTTTGGATAGATCTCTGAACACTGACCTCCTGGCTGTGGAAGTGCATCAATTAAATGTGTTTTTAACTTTAAAAGTCCTGCCTCAAATACACAGAACAAGCCCGTAGGCCCTGCACCAATAATTAAAATATCCGTCTTTATCATTGCTCTACTATTTTTCTTTTTTTGATATAAGTCCTTTTGTAAATTCGTTGAGTATTTCTACTTTTTCTTCAAAATCTCCTTTTATTGTTTTCCTGTATTCATTTAAGTTTTTTACTAAATCATCCAAATCTTCGGGGATGACTTGTTCAAAAAACTGTCGTAATCTTTTGGCTGTAGTTGGTGATTTTCCGTTAGTTGAAATCCCAATCTTGACATTTCCTTTAGTTACAATCCCACCCATATAAAAATCACAATAAGGCGGATTATCTGCTACGTTTACCAACTTTGCTTCTGCCCTACAATCTTTCCATACTTGTATATTTACCTCTGGAATATCCGTAGTAGCAATAACAGCATGTCTTCCTTGTAAATATTGTTTACGGTATATATCTTTTACTAAAGTAACACAATGCCCTTTAGCACGATCAATCGTTTGTTGTCTAAAAAAAGGAGAAACAACAGTAACCTTAGCATCCGGACTGGATTTTAACAAAAAATGTAATTTTTCCTCAGCTACATTACCCCCTCCTACAATTAGAAAATTAAGGTTTTTTGCCTTTAGAAAAACAGGATATAAGTTGTTACGTTCTTTTTTCAAAGCTTTTACAAGGTTGTTATGTTTTTAATAATACGCTATTACTACGGTAAAATTATTTTACAAAAAAATGAAATTAGCTACTACCCTTATCTCTACGAGAATCCTAACTACAAAACAACAGCCTACACTTCAGCTATTGTTTGTTCTAAACGTTCTCTAAATCGTACTACTTCTCCAATAACAATAATTGCAGGTGAGCTTAATACTTTTTGTATGACGACTTGTTCAATATTTTTAATAGTTCCAATACCTATTTTTTGTGTATCTCTGCTACCGTTTTGTATGATGGCTACAGGTATTTCTGCCTTACCAGCATTTTTAAAAACAGTCACGATTTCTGAAAGTTTATGCATTCCCATAAGAATTACTACTGTGGCATTACTTTGTGCCGCAGCAACAATGTCTCTGGAAAGTTTATGATTCTTAGTAGTAGCTGTAATCACCCAAAAACTCTCTGATGAACCTCGTAATGTTACAGGGATATGAGCTAATGCAGATACAGTAACTGCCGAAGACAAACCTGGAACCACAGCAACTTTTAAACCCTGAGCTTTAGCAAAAAGTATTTCCTCTGCTCCTCTTCCAAAAACAAAAGGATCACCACCTTTTAACCGAACTACATGACCATATTTTTTTGCATAATCAACAATAAGTTCATGAATTTGCTCTTGTTGATAGGCATAACAGCCTTTACGCTTTCCTACATAAAGTAATTTTGCATTTCTACAATGCACCAGTAAATCTTTATTTACCAGTGCATCATATAAAACTACATCCGCAGCTTGCAAAGCCTTAACTGCTTTATAAGTAATCAAGTCAATATCTCCTGGTCCAGCACCTACTACAGTAAGCTTTGGTGTTTTTATAGACTGAGGAGTATTTAATTGTGCCTGCTGCATATACAATAATTAATAAGTAGCTTAATTTTGAGCTGCCCTATAAGCTCTTACTTTCTCTAAAAAGCCTGTTGCTGAAGCTGTAAAGTTTTGAGCAAATTCTAGATTAGGTGCATTTTGATTAATTTGATACACTTGATCTGCAAAAGTAGTTGTATCCAAATTAATTTTACCATTAGCTATAAATTCACTATCAAAATTTTTAACAATATCAGCCTGAGTATTGGTCTTTTTCTTTTCAAAAAGAAGCAATGCTTTAGCTGAATTAATTTGAGAACTATACGCATGATAGATAGCATCACTAAACACCTTATTTTCTATTGCCTTTTTTGCTAGATCAATCTTTTCTTGACTTTCTAAAAATAAAGTTTCAATAAGATCAATAACTACACCAGCACATTCTCCTACACCTATAGCTTTTACATATTCTGTATCTGTACCCCAATCAATAAAATCATCTTGAGTTAGGTTATCAACATTAGATAAATCGGTTAATAAATCATAAAAATAACGCTCTCCCTTCTGTTCATAATAACTTAAGAAGTCAGCTCCGTTTGCATTGGCTTCAAAATCATTTAAAATTCTACGCAATGCCTCTGGACCACGTTTACTCGGTATTTTCACAACTTTATCTGCAAAACGAGCATTTCCATCACCTCTGTTTCCTCCTCCTAAAAGCACTTGAAGTGCTGGAGCTACTAATTTATCTTTCGTACGTACAGTCATTCCTTGGAATCCAATATGTGCCATATTGTGCTGCCCACAGGCATTCATACATCCACTTATTTTAATAACCAAGTCTTGATTTTCAACATAATTTGGATACTCAGAGGCAATCACTCGCTCTAGCTCCTCAGAAATACCTGTACTACTTGCAATTCCTAAGTTACAGGTATCGGTTCCTGGACAAGCCGTAATATCTACAGCTTTATTATAACCTAAATCAATGAAACCTAGCTTTTCAAGCTCTGTATATACAACTTCTAATAACTCTTTCTTAACAAAAGGAATTACTATATTTTGACGCAGTGTTAATCGAATTTCACCAGCTGCATACTTATCTACTAAATCCGCAAGTAATCGTGCCTTATCGGTATAAAAATCTCCTAATAAAACTTTTATCCCAATAGCTACATAACCTTCCTGTTTTTGAGGAATTAAGTTCGTTGCTTTCCATTTTTCAAAATTCTCGGCATCCTTTATCACTACTTCTGGAATATCGGAAACAGTTACAGGTACTGGATTTTCAAAAGCATCAGCATCAATAGGAAATGTTGTGTATGGTACTGCAATACGTTGTTCTTCTACTAAAGATTTAAAACCATCTAAACCTATTTTCGCCATTAAGAACTTCATACGAGCCTTCGCTCTACTCTTACGCTCTCCGTGACGATCAAACACACGTAAAATGGCATTCATCATAGGAATGATTTGATCAGAAGGTAAGAAATCGTATAATGTTTCTGCATGGCGGGGCTGTGACCCTAAACCACCAGCAACTAAAACTTTAAAACCACGAACATTGTCTTTTATTTTAGCAATAAAACCTATATCATGTAAATAGGATAAACCAGTATCTTCGTCAGTATTTGAAAATGACACTTTAAATTTACGCCCCATTTCTTGACAAATTGGGTTACGTAAAAATTCTTCAAAAACAGCATGAGCATAAGGTTGTACATCAAAAGGCTCATTAATATCAAATCCAGAAGTCTCGGAAGCTGTAACATTACGTACAACATTACCACAAGCTTCACGAAGGGTTACATTATCTTTTTCTAATTCTGCCCATAGTTCTGGTGTACGGTTCAAATCCACATAATGAATTTGAATATCTTGACGCGTAGTAATGTGTAAACGCCCACGAGAATACTCATCAGATACTGCACAAATTCTTCGCAACTGATTAGACTTCACACGACCATAAGGTAATTTAATACGGATCATTTGTACGCCTTGCTGACGTTGTCCATATACGCCACGAGCTAAACGTAAGCTTCGGAATTTTTCTTCATCGACTTTACCACCATGAAACTCTTGTATTTTCTGAGCAAGTTCCAAGATATCTTTTTCAACAATCGGATTTTCTATTTCGGTTCTAAAACTTTGCATGAATATTTTGTATACTATTTAATAGAATAATAACTGTTATTGGTCTGTTTCTGAGAGCTTGTTTAAAGGGATTACAAGAAGTAGTGCCTTTAAACAAACTCTAAGTATTTACGGAAAACTTTTTTAATAGATTACTGCACAAAACCAACACCAGCAGTATGGTTAGTTTGTGGATCAATTAAAATAAAAGCACCGTTACGTTTGTTCTCGGTATATTTATCAAAAAATAGAGGTTTAGCAAGTTTGATACTTACTTCACCAATTTGATTTAAAGTTAAACTTTCCGCTTTTTCTTGTCCTGAAAAATCAGTCGATAAAACATTGTCGATATCTTGTACTAAAGCCTGTACTCTATTAGTTCCGTGTTGTAATAAATACTTAGTACCTTTTTGGAGGTTTTTGTTATCCATCCAACATACTTTAGCATTTAATTGCTTTTCGATGTTTGGCTCCTCACCAGTTTTCACAATCATATCTCCTCGACTTACATTAATATTGTCTTCAAGAGTAATGTTTATAGATGTTCCTCGAGCAGCTTTATCAAATTTTTGATCAAAAAAGTAGATCTCTTTAATCTTTGATTTTGTAAGTGAAGGCAATACAGTTACAGCATCTCCAACAGCTAAATCATTTCCATATAACTTACCTGCATATCCTCTAAAATCATGAAATTCGTCTTTTTTAGGACGGATTACAGTTTGCACAGGAAAACGAGCTTGTCCTTCCTCAAAAATATCTTGTGCTTCTAATTCTTCTAAATGATCTAGAATAGATGGACCCTTGTACCAAGGCGTATTTTGTGATCCTGAAACTACATTATCACCTTTTAAAGCACTAATTGGCACAAATGTGATGTTTTGATCTTTATAGTCTGAGTTGGCAATCATTTTCTCAAACTCAACTTTAATCGCATTAAATTTTTCTTCTGAAAAATTTACTAAGTCCATTTTATTAACAGCCACTACGATATCTTTAATTCTTAACAAGTTATTGATAAAAAAGTGACGGTATGTTTGTTCAATAACTCCATTACGAGCATCTACTAATATAATAGAAGCCTGTGAAGTTGAAGCCCCAGTTACCATGTTACGGGTATACTCGATATGACCTGGAGTATCTGCAATGATGTAACTTTTATTAGCTGTTGAGAAATAAATATGTGCTACATCAATAGTAATTCCTTGTTCACGTTCTGCAACAAGACCATCAGTAGCTAATGAAAAATCTAAATAATCAAAACCATTAGCTTTACTACGTGTTTCAATGGCTTCTAATTTATCAGTAGTTAGAGACTTTGTGTCATAAAGAATACGACCAATTAAGGTACTCTTTCCGTCATCTACACTTCCTGCTGTCGCTATTTTTAATACTTCCATTTTTATTTAGTTGGTGGTTGACAGTTGATAGTTCTCAGTTTTCTGTAACTACAAAATATAAAAATCAACCTGTATTTATAATTATTTAAAAGTCTTTATTCATTGCCATTTTTAAATAGCAAAAACCATTAACTTCTAAAAATATCCTTGTTGTTTACGCACTTCCATTGCTGCTTCTGAACGTTTATCATCAATACGTGCTCCACGTTCCGAAATGGTACTTTTTCTAATCTCATCAACTACTTTAGTAATCGTTTCTGCATCTGAAAGCACTGCAGCAGTACATGACATATCTCCTACGGTTCTAAAACGAACGGTACGCTCTTCCACCACTTCATCTTCATCACGATATACAATACCATCTTCAGCTGACCAAATCATACCATCACGAACGAATGTCTTACGCTTGTGAGCAAAATAAATTGATGGAATTTCAATTTTCTCTTTTTCGATATAGCTCCACACATCTAACTCTGTCCAGTTACTGATAGGAAAAACACGTACATTTTGACCTAAATCAATTTTTCCGTTTAACATATCAAACAACTCAGGGCGTTGATTTTTCTCATCCCACTGACCAAAATCATCACGTACAGAAAAAATACGCTCTTTAGCTCGTGCTTTTTCTTCATCACGTCGTGCACCACCAATAGCAGCGTCAAACTTAAATTCTTCTAAGGCATCGAGTAAAGTCACTGTCTGAAGAGAATTCCTTGAAGCATACCTCCCCGATTCCTCTTTAACCTTTCCAGCATCAATAGCATCCTGAACATTACGTACAATAAGTTCAACGCCCAATTCTTTAGCTAAACGATCACGGAATTCGATAGTTTCTGGGAAATTATGCCCTGTATCTACATGTAATAATGGAAAAGGAATTTTAGCTGGCCAAAACGCTTTTTGTGCTAAACGCACAAGAGTAATTGAATCTTTACCACCAGAGAATAATAATACAGGTCTCTCAAATTGGGCAACTACTTCTCTAAAAATGTGAATCGCTTCGGATTCTAACTGATTGACAACTAATCTTTGACTCATGACTTTTTAGTGTATTTAAAAAATGTGTAAAGCTTTGCAAACTTTACCATCTAAAGTATCTTAATAAAAATATGTAAAAAACTAAGCTTTACCTATGTATGTAATCCACATTCGCGGTTACCTAAAACTTTGGTTGGATCGAAATATTTATGCTCGTTTGGCAAGTTGTGTTCCTTCAAATACACATCCAACTGCTCATCAGTGAAGTTATAAAACGGACTTACCTTAAGTACGCCATCTTTACTTACACTTACAATATCCAACGAATCACGTAATGCTGTTTGTCCTTTTCTTAGGTTAGTAAACCATACATCAGGCTGATATTCCGCCATAGCTCTTTGAAAAGGCTCTAACTTCACTTGGTATGTAAACTCTTTATGCTTTGAATCATCAATACTTGGTACTCCCATAACTACATCTCTATGAGCTGTTGTTTGCTTGGGCACAAAAAGTTTTACATTTAAACTTAATTGAGTAATCAACTCTTCTGCGTGCTTATATGTATTTGGAGTATTATAACCTGAATCACACCAAATCACAGGGATAGACGCTTTTGCGGATGCTACAATATGTAAAATAGAGGCTTCGTAAGGCCTAAAATTCGTTGTTACTATAGGGTTCTTAGCAATACCTATAGCCCACTGAGCAATCTCTAAGGGAGACTTTCCTTGAAGCTCCTTATTAAACTTCTCAACATCTTGTACTGTAAAACTCATCTCTATATATTTTTAACTACTTTTATTTTAGAGCCTGTTTAAACAAACTCTTAACTATCTTCCCCAATGAATTTTATTCCAAGCCCGCTCATGAGCAAAGTATAAAACCATTTTAGTTACAAAATCCACTAATGCAATGGCAGAAGCCTCACCAATATGCCCCTCTCCACCAAGCACCAAATAAGAAACCACAAGAGTATCTATTGTACCTACAACACGCCAACTTATGGCTTTAGCTATACTACGCATCGGTTTTTCCGACTGTACATCAGACTTATAAGTTGACTTTGCTTGTGCTACTTTTTCGGTAATCATGAAATTTATTGTATCTGATCTTTTAAAACTTAAATCCTACTAAAAAGGTAGGATTTAAGTATATAATGCAAAAGTAATAATTTTTTCACTAAAAAACAGGGTGTATTTTAAATAGTTACTATTAATTTTGTGTTAAATAGTTTATCTTACAGCTATTCTAGATAATTTGAACGAAAAAACAATAACATACTACATATTAAAAACTTACAACCTATTTGAAGTCAATGCGAACTGTAATTCAAAAGTTTAATGTTATTGGTTTACTTTTAAACTGATCCAAGTTCTTAATTGCTCTAAAAAAATATATATTTAAAACAATGAAAAGATTACTAACTAACTTAATGTGTTTGATCTTTATTAGTTTCATTAACTGTTCTGATCATGAAAACCACACAACACAAGAAATAATTACAGATAAACAAAGTACTACAAGCGAAGACGATACCACCAATAATGACACAGATGTAGTAAAAAACGATACATCTACTACAGACAACACCAATAGTGAAACAGATACCGAAGAGGAGAATACATCCACTACTACTAATATGCTACTACAAGCAGATGGTACCACTGAAACCTACACACTACTTACCCAAAACTTAGCACCAGGATACCATCCTGTAGAAACGCCCGATTGTGCACATCCAGAATTCGGAAAACATATTAATCAAATTTGGGATAGCACACTTGAAAAGTATGTTTTTGAATTCCATATACACACTGATAATGATAATGACCGATGTATCAATTTTGACCGACAACGAAATGAAATAAAAACCTATGACCAATCTCCCAATGAGCTACTAGGTCATGAAAATGAAACAGTAACCTATACTTGGAAAATGAAGCTTCCCAATGATTTTAAATCATCCCAAAAGTTCACTCATTTACATCAATTAAAGTCTGTAGGTGGCAATTATGACAGTATGCCCTTATACACACTTACTACAAGAAAAGGAACTCCAGATAAATTAGAGTTACGCTATGCTGAACTTGATAGTCAAACCACACTTAAAAAAACTGATTTACTTCCCTTACTTGGTATTTGGGTATCCATAACGGAAACAATCACCTATGGAGATTCTGGAGACTATAGTTTAACGATAAAACAACAAAGTAATCAAGAGGTTCTTTTTGAATACACAGCACAAAACAAAA